>JAEETR010000209.1 GCA_016286595.1 Oscillospiraceae bacterium
ATTCGAGCCCGACGGCACCACCTTCAACCTCAGCATCCCCGAGCGGTACGACCGGTTCACCTCCGCCCTGTCCGGGGGCTACGCGCCCGTGACCGCCCCGGACCTGTCCGGCGTCAGGGCGATCGTGTACAAATTCACCGGCGCCTCCTACGACGGCGACGGCAACCCCTGGATAAATGCTTCCTTCTCCCTTGATTTCGACAGGACCACGGTGCTGTCCTACCTCTTCAACGGCGGCAGCTGGTACGTGGAGGAAAACAGGATGGAGCGGAGCTTTTCCGGCTTCGGCCGGGATGACTCTCCCCGGTACCTGGTCGTGCTGGGGGACGACGTGACGGATATGAATACCTCCTGCACCGTGTATGACGGCGACGCGGAGGGCGCCCCCTCCGACGATTTCAGCGTGAACGTGGAGCGATATGAAACTGACCTTGATACGGCGCTGCGGGCGGCGGCAAGGCTTTCCTACGACAACGCCTCCTACAGCTACGGGATCGAGGACATGACCCGGCTCGATTTTGAGACCTATTACGCCGCCATGACAGAGTATCTCGTCTCCTGCGGCCCTCTTTCCGACAGGAACGTGGACCGCTACTCCTCCGGTATGCTGGAGGAGCTGGACTTCGCCGCGGTGCCCCGGGTATGCTGGGTCACGGCGGAGGTGACGGTCCCCCCGGAGGGCGTGACGGTGGAGGCTGAATACACCCTGCGGGGCAGCTACGATTTCTTCACCCGCTCCGACGACGACGCCGGGGTCTGCGGCTTCGACGTGACGCCTCTGGCGAAAACGAACATCCGCCTGACGGGTCAGTACGCGGAAATAACCGGCACGGATAATGTGGAGATAGTCCGGCAGAACTTCGGCTTTGACCCGGCCTCCGGCGTGACGAAGATCCCCCTGGCGGCAGCGGAACGGTACTTCATCGACGTAAGACGGAAAGGATAAAAAAAGCGCGGGACTTTCGTCCCGCGCTTTTCGCGTTTATCATTTCTTTTTCCGCAGACGAGCGATATTTCTTCTCACCCCGTCGGCGGTCTCGCCTATCTCGGTGTCCCACTCCTTCGCCAGGACCTCCAGCTCCTCCTCCAGAGCGTCGATAGCGCCGGCGAAGTCCCCGGTGATCTCCTTCACGTGGGCGATGCTCTCCCAGCCGTCCACGTAGCGGGGCGGTTTCTGAATGACGGTGCCCCTGCGGTAACACTTCACCGCCTCGTCGAAGCGGCCCTCCATGGCCATCACGTCGCCAAGAGACAGGCACATCGACCAGTCCTCGGGGAAATCCCGCTCCATCTGGCGCCATATCTCCCAGGCTCCGGCCCTGTCGCCCCTGTGCCAGGCGATGAGGCCCCGGTAAAGGGGGGTGCGGAAGGTGCCGTCGGCCTTTGCCAGAGCCTCCACGGCGTCGTTCGCCTCGTCAAAGCGGAAGTCGTCGATGAGGTTGTCCAGCAGCCACAGCCAGCCCCGCCAGTTTTCCGGGTGTTCGGCGGTGAACGTCCTGAGTACTTCTATCAGCTCATGGTGATTTCTCGCGTTCCAGTCCGGGACGTAGCCGTTCATGGCCTCGTTGAGCTCGGACAGCCCGCCGGACACCTCCGGGTCTGTCTCCAGCGCTTTCCGGGCGTACTCCGCCGCCTTTTCGTGCATGGATCTGGCCCGGTGATTGTACATATCCGCCATGAGCCGGAAACAGTCGGCCGGGCGGTAGCCCTCGCCGATCTTCCGCAGCAGCCACCTCTCTGCCCTGTCGCACTCCTCCTGGGTAACGACGCGCTCGTCCCACAGCATGTTCTGGATGCGGTCGAACTCCTTGTCCTCCTCCAGGGAGAACAGCTCGTCTATAGTCACGCCGAAATATACGGCGATGTCCGGCAGCAGCTGTATATCCGGGGCGGCGTTGTCCGTCTCCCACTTGCTCACCGCCTGGGGACTGACGCCCAGTTCCAGCGCCAGTGTCTCCTGTGTAATGCCCTTGGCGGTGCGAAGGGCCCTTATTTTTTTGCCGATCTCCATATTGTCTCGACCTTTCTGTTGTTTCGGTACCGTGAGTACAATATAACTCCTTTTTCCGCCGATTCCAAGCGCGGCATAATTTACCCGGCACAACCGTCGGTTGAGCCGAGTATTTTCCGTCAGTATTGTACCCCTCCGGGGCGGCACAGCAGCAGCTGCGTCTGTCCGCGCAGCTCAAGGCCGGGGATATCCGCGGGCAGGAACAGCTCGTCGCCCTTTTTAACGTCCATCTCCCCGCCGTCAAAGGTCAGTTTTCCGCCGCCGCCGGACACTATGGCTATGCTCGCAAAGCCCACCGGCGGTATGGGCGCGGCGGTGTTTACCGTAAGACGGGTGAAGGAGAAGTAGTCGGTTTCCGGCGGGCCGATGAGAAGCTCCTCGCGGCCCCACTGACCGGAACGCAGCACCCGGGGCTTCATCCTGCGGCGCTCCAGGTTCTCCTCGCCGCTCAGGCCCTCGTATATATAGGCCCCCAGCAGCTGCTCGTTGTACAGCTTCTGGGCCTCGGGGGAGACGTCCAGCGTCACCGCGTCGTGTCTCGCGGCCATGATGGCGGCCCGGGCGGTGAGGGTGCGGGCGCTGACGGTGATGTCGTTGGGCTCCTGCACCTCAAGCACGAAGCAGCCCGCCCCCAGCGCGTGGGGGCACCCGCCCTTGACGATGTACGCCTCGCCGGGCTTGACGTATATCTTGTGGCACATGTTCTCAAGGGCGGCTATGTCGTCGGCGAAGTACCGCTCCTCCCACATCTGACGGGTCACGCCCTCCTTGAAGCCCAGCAGGATGAAGGGCGGCTCCGGCGTATCGTCCCGCACGCCCAGAACGTACCAGCTCTCCTCCTTGCCGTAATCGCTGTCCCACATCTTTTTCGCCCAGGGGCGGGTGGGGTGGCACTGAAGACCGTACTGGTTTTTCGGGTCAAGGAATTTCACCAGCACGCCCATGTCCGCGCCGTAGCGCTCGTAGTGGGCCCTGCCCAGTATCTCCTCCGGGTTTTCGGCGATGAGCCTGTACAGATACCCCGTCCTGCCGTCGGGCAGGACGGCCACGGCCCGGCCGAAATCCGGATCCTGTCCCGCGGTGGTGCGGGCGGCGGTGGTGGAGCCTATCCAGCTCTCCGCCCCCAGCTCGGTATCCCGGGGGTCGTCCTCGCCCCGGAACCGGGCTATCTCCCGGCCTCCCAGGGCACGGAATTTGTTGTGTTCAAGCCGCCAGGGCTGATGTTCAAACATGACTGCGTCCTTTCTCGTCGGGGGGCTTTATCTGAAAAGCCCCTTCTTGTGTACACGTTTGCGTCCCTTAAGCTCCCGCAGGAGCCACTGGCTGTCGTTCCACTGCTGCTCGGTGACGTCCTCGCCGCCGAACACCAGCCGCTCGTACATCTGGGCCAGGGGCTTTGTCAGATAGTCGTTGAGGCCCAGGCTCCAGGTGAGGCGGTCGAAATACTCCGAGATGCCCTCCACCGTTCCTCTGGGGTAGCCTATCCTGCCCCCCAGGGCGAACACGCTGGCAAGATCCATCTCCGCCCGGGCGTTGAAGGAGGCGGCCCTGTAACGGCGGCGTCTGTAGAACACCAGCCTGTCGATGAGGGCTACGCCCCCCAGGAACACCACGATTATCGCGCCCGTCTCCACGCCCCGCATCACGCGGCCTCTGGCGGCCTGGCCGGAGAGGTCCTCGTTGTCGCGGACGGGACGGTAAAGCTCCGTCTCCTCCTCGATCTCGGGGTTGTAGATGACGTCCTCAACCTCGGGCTCCTCGTCGCCGGTCCACGCCCCGCCGTAAACGTATCCCGGGGTGGGCTCCACTATCACCCAGCCGTAGCCGGGGATATAGCCCTCCGTCCAGGCGTGGGCGTCGTCGGAGGTGACGGGTATCATCTGCCCGGTGGGGGTATCCTGCAGGTAAAAGCCCTGCACGTACCGGGCGGGCACCCCCGCGCAGCGGGACAGCAGCGCCGCCGCCGTGGCGAACATGGTGCAGTAGCCCTCCCGGGACTCAAACAGGAAATACGCCACGCCGTCCTCCCCCTGAGGCGCCCGGGGCGGATGAAGGGAGTAGGCGTAATTGTTCTTAAGATAAGACTCGATGGCCAGCAGCCTGTCGTAATCGCTCTGCGCCCCGGCTGTTATCTCCGCGGCGAGGGCGGGTATGCGGGGGTCCAGGTCCTCCGGCAGGGTGAGGCAGGTGTCGTTTATCAGCTGCTGCCGCTGGGTCAGTTCAAGCTCGAAGAGCATGTGGGCGGAGGTGTCCAGCCGGAAATCGTAGGCGAAATCGCTGCGCACCGTCAGCCATATGGGCATGGTGCTGTGGGGGTTGTACTCGTAGCCCTCGGACGCTCTTATCACACCGGGCAGTCTGTCGGAGTTGAAATCCAGCCAGTTCTCCCTGTACCAGGTGTTCTCCGTGTTGAGATAGTCGAACGTCATGCCCGACCGCTTCATGGAGAAGGGATACTCCTCCTCGTCTGTGCGGATGAGCAGCTGGTCCGCCGCCGTGAAAAGGGTGTGGATGGGCAGGGCGACGTACTCCACCAGGAGGTTGTTCTCCTTTATGTACATATCGGTCTCCCAGTCGGGGGTCTCGACGGCGTACCGCCAGAAGGCGAAGATGTGCTCCGCCGTGTCCATATCCCAGCCCAGCAGTCTGTAATCGTCGCCCACGGAGGCGTTGCTCCACTTGTCGCCGTCGAAGGTGTCCCACTTGTTGCCGGTGAGGTACACGGTGCCCTTGAGCTTTTCGGATACGTTCACCCGCAGCATCTGGGAGGAGGGCTGTCCGTCGGGGCCCACGCCGCTGCCCAGCCTTGCGTCCTCGGTGAAGCCGGAAAGGTCCATGGCGAAGTGGAGGTTGCCGTAGCGGGCGGTGAGTATCCTCGTCTCCACGCTGCGCCACAGCTCCAGGCAGGCGCTCCAGCCCTTCTTCACCAGCGTCCAGTCGAAGGGCTCCGCCGTATAGGGGATCACGGCCAGCAGCACCGCCACCGCGGAGAACACCGCGATCAGCGGCCTGACTGCCTGACGGGCGCTCTTCGAGCCCCGGGACGGGGCCGCGAAGGTGGCAAGCTCCGCGAAGGAGGTTATTACCACCGGCGCCATGCAGGCGATGGCGGGCACCGGCAGGCTCTCGCCCATAAAAGCGCCCCGCAGCCACCATACCAGCCACGCCGCAGACATTATCCCCCGCAGCGCCGCCGACCTGGAAGCGTACAGGGCGCACAGGGAAACGATCATGCCCAGCATGACGGCGGAGGCGTCGGCTATGAAGCCGGGCTGGTCGGCAAGTCTTGACCGGGCCAGGATGAGGAAGTGGCTCAGATCCTTCGTGCCCACGGCGAACACCAGGGCCGCCATGGCTATCACCGTAAGGCCCGCTGCCGCCGCGGGACCGGCAAGCCGGTCCGCCGCGAAAAGCACGGCGCACCACGCGAACAGCACCAGCACCACCGGCCATTCCTTCGCCGGCACGGCGAACTCATAGGCGATGAAGGACGCGGCCGCAGCGGTTATAAAGGCCGTCATAAGACAGCCGAAGCCGTATTTCGATATTATCCCGCGAACTTTTCTCATGCGTCGGCCTCCCCCGCGGAGATGCCGCCCAGCACGTCGAACACGTCCTCGCCGGAGAACACCTGATAAAAATCTATCCTGCTCTCGGAGGACTTTACGGCATTGATCGTCTGGCTCTCGTCGTCGCCGATGTATATGACGGAGACGTCGGCCCCGGCGTCCACGCAGGCGGAGCAGGCGTGAAGGAGCTCCTCGTCCAGCTCCCAGGTCATGACGACGTAGCAGGAGCCGGTACCGTTGACGAGCATATCCTCCCGCATGAGCTCGTGGGGCCTTTTCGCGCCGGTGAAGAAATCGTCGGAGCAGAGCTTGTACAGCATGTCGAAGCCGCCCCCGCCGCTGACGGTCACGGCGCCGGCCGCGGTGATGACGCGAAGGAACATCTCGTGGCGGCGGAAGTAGTCCGCTATGGCCACGGTGCCCTCCACCACGGCGTCGGCCACGTCGAACCGCTCCTCCCCCTCGGGGAGGGCGGCGCGGCTGTCGGGGATGAGGACTATCTCGGCCCGGGGCTCCGCCACGTAGTTGCGTACCATGAGCCGCCCCTGCAGCGCCGACGCCTTCCAGTGGATGCGGCGCACGTCGTCGCCGGGGGTGTAGGTCTTTATCTGGCCGTCGGGTATGTCGGTGGTGCGGTATCTCGCCCCCTGACGCTGACGCTCCACGTCGGCCTCCGGGGAGATGATGAGCCGCTGCAGGTGCATGACCCGGGGCAGTATGATTATCTGGTCGGTGCCGGAGGTCACGCGGCGGAACATGCCCAGGAAATCCCGGACCTCCACCCTGTCAAGGCCGATACGGAAGCGGCCGCAGTGGCGGCAGGATATGGCCATGTCCCGCCGTCTGTTCTCGCCGGAGGACAGCGACACGAACTCCGTGTCCTCCGCGCCCTCGAACACCACCTGCCCCCGCGTATACGTAAGGCGCACGTCGGTCAGAGGGAAAACGCTCTCGTTTCTGAGCATGACGCGGCATACCGCCTGATCCCCCTTCACCACCGTGCTGCCGGGCACCTCGCAGGCGGTATAGAGCCTTGCGCAGGCGGCCCGGGAATAGATGAAGGCCGTCAGCGGCACCAGAATGACAAAATAGAACGCGGCGAAGCAGGCTGAGCCGCCCCGGAACCCGGTCAGCACAGCCGCCGCCACGATGGTGAGCGCGGCGATGATTCGCCGCAGTATCATATCTAAGGGAGTTTTGCGCTCTTTCATGAATAGACCGGCGGCATGGGCACGCCGTTGAGGCAGGCCGACAGCACGTCCTCCACGCTTATCTTCTTGAGGCTGGCGTCAAGGGACAGCACCAGCCGGTGGGCCAGAACGGGCCGGAACACCCGCCGCACGTCCTCGGGGATGACGTAGTCCCTGCCGGCCATATAGGCGCAGGCCTGGGCGGCTTTGGCAAGGGCTATGGTGGCCCGGGGGCTGGCCCCCAGGGTCAGGTCGTCGTTTTTCCGGGTGGCGCCCACCAGGGACAGTATGTAGTCCCGCACGGTCTGGGCCATGCGGACGGAGCGCACGTCGCTCTGGGCGTCAAGTATATCCTGACGGGACAGCACCGGCTCCAGCGCGGACACCGCCGCGCCCTCCAGGGCCGCGGTGAGCATCTCACCCTCGGCGTCCTGTCCGGGATAGCCGATGGAGATGCGCATGAGGAAGCGGTCCAGCTGGGCCTCCGGCAGGTTGTAGGTGCCGATGAAGTCGATGGGGTTCTCCGTGGCGATGACCATGAAGGGGGCCTGGATGGCTATGGTGCGGCCCTCCGCCGTCACCTGCCGCTCCTCCATCACCTCCAGAAGGCTGGCCTGGGTCTTTGGGGAGGTGCGGTTTATCTCGTCGGCCAGGACGACGTTGTTTATAACGGGTCCCTGGATGAACCTCATCTCGCCGGTGCGCATATCGGCCACGCTGTAGCCGGTCACGTCGCCGGGGAGGGTGTCGGGCGTGAACTGGATGCGGCCGAAGCTCAGGTCCACGCTCTTTGCGATGGCGGAGGCCAGGGTGGTCTTGCCCACGCCGGGCACGTCCTCTATGAGCAGATGGCCCTCGGCCAGAAGCGTCATGACCGCCAGCTCCACTGTGTCGGCCTTGCCGAAGATCACGGAGTTGAGCCGGTCGGTGAGCAGTTTTATCTTGCTGTTGTCCATTTTTCCCGCGTCTCCTTATAGGTAGGGTATATGAAATATTATACTAAAAAAAGGCGGCCTTGACAACTGTATGTTGGGCCGCTTCCGGGTAGATATTTCAGCGCGGATGTGTTATTATTTACGGTGATGGAAAGGAGGCGCTTTCATGGCGACAGAACTTGACCGCGCCGACGAGGACAAGGATATTTCCGACATGACCCTTGAGGAGCTCTCCTCCGCCCGGACCGAGGTGGAGGCTCTCATTTCGCAGATGGAGGGGCTGGAGCCGGAGTCCTCCGACGACGATTACGGCGCCTGGGCCGACGAGATGGAGAACCTGGAGGACCTGCTGGACGACATCCTCGACGAAACGGACAGGCGGAAACAGAAAAAGAAATAAGAAAGCGGCGGGAGCGTCCCGCCGCTTTTGATTTTTGTCACCGCGCCCTTTTCGCCTTAACCAGGCGCGCTGCGGCCATGGCGGCGCAGCCGACGGCCAGATATATCCCGGCGTACAGCAGGAAGGCCGTCTCCCCCGGGTCGAACAGCAGCCACGTCCCCGCGAGGAACAGCGCCGCCGTCAAAAGCGGCTGGAACCACCGTTTCCGGACGTCTCTCCCGGCGAAAACGCCGGAGGCGGCGGCCGTCAGCGGGTCCACGGCGAAGAACAGGATGAAGCACACGGCCATTCCCCCGTCGCCCTGTATGAATTTCACGGCGCACCAGGGCAGCGCCAGCATTATCACGGCGGATATCGCCGCGCAGATGAGATTTTTCTTCATTTCCGCCTCCTCACAGTACCGCCGTGGCGTGGCGGGTCACGTGGCAGCCCATGTTCACCACGCAGGGGAAGCCCGCTATGTGGCTGGGTGCAGCGGTGATGTTCACCGCCAGGGCGGTATGCCTGCCGCCGAAGCCCTGGGGACCGATGCCCAGCATGTTTATGCGCTCCAGGGTCTTTCTCTCCATGTCGGCGTAGTCCGGGTCGGGGTTGCGCCGGTCGATGGGCTTTACAAGGCCCCATTTGGCCAGCAGTGCCGCCCGCTCCACGGTGCCGCCGATGCCCACGCCCACTATGACCGGCGGGCAGGGGTTGGCCCCGGCCTTCGCCGCGGTCTCAACGATGAAATCCATCACTTCCTCACGGGTCGCCGTGGGCAGAAACGTCTTCATGGCGCTCATGTTCTCGCTGCCGAAGCCCTTGGGGGCCACGGTCAGGCGCACGGCGTCCCCGGCCACGATGCGGGTGTGGATGACGGGGGGCGTGGTGTCGCCGGTGTTCACCCGGCGGAAGGGGTCGTCCAGCACGGACATGCGCAGATATCCCTCGGCGTATCCCTTCCGTACGCCCTCGGTCACGGCCTCCTCGAAAAGGCCGCCCGTGATATGCGCGTCCTGCCCCACCTCGGCAAAGACCACGGCGATGCCCGTGTCCTGACAGATGGGCAGGCCCTCCATGGCAGCGCACTTGAAGTTGGCCATCATGTCCTCCAGCGCCGCCCTGCCCGCCTCCGACGGCTCCGACTCCGACGCCAGCTCTATGGCCATGGCCACGTCCGGGGTCAGCACCGTGGCCGCCCTTACGCACAGCCGCGCCACGGCGGCGGTTATCTCTTCGCAGGTTATCTGTCTCATATCGTCGCCTCCCTGGGGATAACTTTGCGGTAAGTATATCACAGTTCCCGGCTTTTCAAAAGGGGCGGGGCGTGATATACTTTTCCCATCAAGAAAAAAAGGACGTGAGAGCATGTTCACCATAGGCGCCCACATCTCCGCCAGCGGCGGTTACGCCGCCATGGCCCGCACCGCGCTGTCCATCGGGGCCAACACCTTCCAGTTCTTCACCCGGAACCCCCGGGGCGGCGCCGCCAAGGCCATCGACGACGATGACGTGGCGGAATTTCACAGGATATGCGGTGAAAACGGCATCGGCGTCATCCTCGCCCACGCCCCCTACACCCTGAACCTCTGCTCCGACAAGCCGGGCATCCGGGAGTTCGCCCTCAACACCTTTGCCGACGATCTCTCCCGCATGGAAAAGACGCCGGGGAACCTCTACAACTTCCACCCCGGCAGCCACGTGGGCCAGGGCACGGAGGCCGGCATAGAACTGATAACCGCCGCGCTCAACGCCGCCCTGAAGCCGGAGCAGACCACCACCGTTCTTCTGGAGACCATGGCGGGCAAGGGCTCGGAGATAGGCTCCCGGTTCGAGGAGCTGCGCTCCATAATCGACGGCGTGGAGCTGAAGGACCACATGGGCGTGTGCCTGGACACCTGTCACGTGTACGACGGCGGCCACGACATCGTGGGCGATCTCGACGGGGTGCTGGAGCGTTTCGACCGGGTGCTGGGCATAGACCGGCTGAAGGCGATACATATTAACGACAGCAAGAACCCCTTCGCCTCCCACAAGGACCGCCACGAGAAGATAGGTCTGGGCAGCATCGGCACCGAGGCCTTTGAGCGCATCATCAACCACCCCGCGCTGCGGGACAAGCCCTTCTATCTCGAGACCCCCAACGAACTGGACGGGTACGCCGGGGAGATCGAACTTTTGAAGGGGCTGAGGAAAGGAGACTGAAATGGCCGTAAGACTCAACGAGGACAAGGATATCGTCGCCGCCGTGCGGGAGGGCCTGAAGCAGAAGGGCGGATACTGCCCCTGCCGCCTTGAGCGCACGGAGGACACCAAATGCATGTGCAAAGAGTTCCGGGACCAGATAGCCGACCCGGATTTCGAGGGCTACTGCCACTGCATGCTGTACTACAA
>JAEETR010000210.1 GCA_016286595.1 Oscillospiraceae bacterium
AGCGTCACCCGCTCCCCGGCCCGACGGAAGCCCTCGATATATCTGCGGTTGTCCTCGATCAGCTCCCCGGCGGTGACGGTGTCCGCCAGCCGGGCCTCGATATCGCGGCTGTGGGCCTTTATCTCGTCAAACCGGCCGTCTATATACTCCTGCGTCATGGCAAGGCAGATGAACCGTATCGAATCGAGATACTCCGGGGAGAAATCCCGCCGCCAGCTGAAGGGCACGTAGCAGCCCTCCACGGTAAGGTTCTGACCGTTTTCCGCGGCGGTCTTTATCATCTCCCGCACCACCGGCCACAGGTACCCGGTGAGGAGGTCGTCGTCCATGGGCGTAAGGTCGGTACGGCCGCTGCGGATAAGGCCCATCTTCAGATGGTCTATCGACAGATAGGGATATCCGTACCGCTCCAGGATCCGCTGGGCCAGCATCGTCTTTCCCGTGTGGCTCGCCCCGGTGATAAGTACGATCACTGCTCTCTTCCCCCCGCGGCGCCGATGAGCTTCAGTATCGCCAGATACGCAAGGCCCACCAGGATGAGGAACGCAAGCAGCGCGAGTATCCACCAGCCGGTGCCCATGAAGGGCAGTTCCTTCGTGAAGCCGAAGGCCCCGGCGGGGCTCCCCCAGTTTAGGAAGAAATAGGGATAGTTCACCCCCGTGCCGAACTGCCAGCCCCGCAGGTAGCCCACGCCCGCGTAGACGGCGTAGGCAAGAGGCGGCAGGATGACGTATATCACGTCCCGCCGTATGAACCGGCCGTAAACGCCCGTGACGAAGAAATCCGCCACGGACAGCACCGGCACGACCACGTGGGTCAGCAGGTTGGGGACAGTCCAGGCCCCGCGGGCCATCGTAGGCGCCAGGACGAAGCAGAACACCGCGCCCGTAAGCGTTATGGCCACGGTGCCCACCAGCTTCACCACGAACCACCAGCGGGGCGCCGCGCCGTTTTTCACCAGCAGCACCGCGCCCGCCGCGCATATGAGGGCGACGGCGATGTTCGACTGTATGGTGAAGTACATGAATACGGCCTTGCCGCCCATAAAGGCCCTGGCCCCTGCGGCGGCGGACAGCGCCGTGCCCGTGACGGCGGACAGGAACACGATAAACTTCAATATGAGCGATACCGCTCTTGTTTTTGCAGAGATCTTCATAATACGTCTCCGTTCCGCGGCTGTTCGTTCGGTTCTCCCGCGGTCATCTGCCGGCCTTCATGGCGATCTTGTTCTCGTACATCCGCTGGTCGGACGTGCGGATGGTGTCCTCTATGGTGTCGCCGGGGCGGGTCATGGCGTAGCCGAAGGCGCACATGTAGGGCGTACGGGACATCTTCTCCTGCATGACCTCTATGGCGTCGGCTATGTTCATCTCGCTGGCGCCGATATAGATTATCATGAACTCGTCGCCGCCCACGCGGTAGGCGGTGCCGCCCTTGCCGCAGTTCTCCCGCATGATGGCCGACACGACGCGCAGCGCCTCGTCGCCGGCCTCGTGGCCCAGATTGTCGTTGAAGTATTTCAGGTCGTTCATGTCCACGGAGGCCACGCCGGTTATGGACCGGTTGCTGGAGTTTATGACCCGGTAATAGCTCTGCCGGTTCTGCAGCTCCGTCAGGGGGTCGATCCTGGACATGTGTGTATATATGTACATGTAGTACAGCACCGCGGAGGAGATGAATATGGCGTTGTAATCCCTGCCGGAGTTTTCAATGACGTACAGCAGCACGCCGACCACCGGCACCAGCACCACGAAGGACATGGTCAGCTTGTCGGTCAGGGCGGAATGCCGGAAATAGATATAGTTATGTACAAGGAACACCGCAAGGTAGAAGGCGAACAGGAAATAGGGCAGATTGGCCAGAGGTCCCCCATGATAGTTGTTGGGCGCGCTGTACCAGGCCACCAGACGGGTCCACTGGGAGGTGAAGAATATCGGGACGCAGATAAACTCCGGTATCAGAAGCCGCAGCAGCTTTTTCCTTGAGAACACGGTCGTGGTTATCTGGGTAATGGTGATGAGTATCATCGGATAGATTGAGTATATGGCCGCCGTGAGAAAAGGCCGCCACATACTCAGATGTTCAAAGGTCTGGGTCCAGCGCTCCGCGTGGAACATCACCGTCTCCATGGCCAGCAGGCTGATGACCATCCGGGTGATATTTTTCATCCTGTCGGAAACGTGCACGCCTATGCTCAGCATTATGAACAGTCCCGTCACCTCGTAGATGAACACGAAATTGTCCAGCAGTATCTCTTTTACGTTCATGGCTGTTTCTCCTTTTCGCCCTTATTCCGTCCGGCCCGGCCCGCTATGTCTATCCCGTCAAAAATACAGTGACAGCTTGTTGTAGTGCTTTACGCCGTCGGTATCATATTTGCTGAACATCTCCTTGAATTCATTCAGGCTGCAGTTCGAATAAAGCACCAGCTCCGTGAAATCATAATAACAATCGTAAAAAAGGAGCAGCTCGTCGTATGCGCTTTGCCACTCGGAGGGCGGGTTTTTAAGTCCGCGGATCTTCTCCTCGACCTCTGAGCGGTTGTCCCTGATCGATTGCAGGTCCTTGACGAAAGCATCGTCAGCGTAAAGATTATCCAGCGCCGTGTTGAAATCGCTGTAAAAATTACCGGAAGCGTCCAGGGTGAAGGCGTCTGTTTCCGTATCTTTGATTTTATAAATACTGTTGTGCCAGACTTTCTGCACAAGATTTCCGCATCTTTCCGTCGTGACACCGCCATGAAGCATGAGATCTGAAAGATCCCGCAGATCATTCCCGTACTGCTCCGAGGCCTTCAGCAGATCAGCAGCCTCCTGCTCCGCCTTGTTCTTCTCCTCAAGGAGAGCGTTATACTGCGCCTCATACTCCTCGGCCAGTTTCTCCGCATCCTCCTTTTCCTTGAGAAGGGAGGCGTTCTTTTCCTTGTATTCCCTGACCTGTTTCTCCGCGTCCTCCTTCTCTTCCAGAAGGACGGCGTACTGCTTTTTCTGCTCATCTGCGGTCTTTTCCGCTCTTTTCATCCCGCTCCACAAAACGGCGCACAGAGCGACGACCGCCGTCAACAGAACAGCAAGTACGATAATCGGGTAATTCAGTCTTTTTTTCTCGTTCATATCTTCTCCCTCAGTCAACTCATACGGCAATGTCTGTTGTCAACGTCATCGTTCTTCCGTTCCCGCCGGGACCGTCTCCGCCTTCAGCGCAAAGGTCGGGCCCCAGCTTTTCAGGACCGTGACGGAGGTAAACCCCGCCCGCAGCAGGGCCTGTCTCTCGTGCTCCACGGTCAGCGGCGTATCGTAATGGTAAAATCCATCGTCTTTTATGCCCTGCTCCTTTTTCAGCCGCGAAAGCTCCTCCCGGCGGGACCGCTCCTCCTCGTCCGAGGCGGCGAAATAGTCCGGCAGAATGAGATAACCCCCCGGCTTCAGCGCCCTGCGCACCCTCCCGTACAGAGGTATCTTCTCTTCCATGGTGAAATGGTGCAGCGACTCCACGGACACCGCCGCGTCGAAGGCTCGTTCCTCGAATGGAACGTCGAAATAGGAGCCCTCGATCAGCGTCATGGACTTGTCGGGGAACTTGTCCCGAAGGGCCTTCAGCATCCCCGGCGCCAGATCGACGCCGGTGATCTCCGCCGTGGGGACCAGTTCAAAATAGTACCCCAGCTCAAGGCCTGTGCCGCAGCCCAGATCCAGTATCCGCGCCCGGAGGGCGCGGGGCAGGCACCCGGCGGTAAAGGGGTAGAATTCCCGGGCCGAATCGATGGTCGTGAGCTGATGCTCCTCGTAACCGTCCAGCCGGGCGTCAAAAAACTCTCCCATTTTTTCCAGCATACGCTTTTGTCTCCCCGGTCGGCGCTGCGCTGGCAGCGTCGTCATGATATGCAGGCGGCGCGGCACCGGGTCACGCCGAAGCGATCTTCAGCACCCTGCGCAAAGTGGCGTTCATGCCCGGGATGTCCAGCGGCTTTGCGATATGGCCGTTCATCCCTACCTCCTCGGCTTTCTTTATATCCTCCTGGAATGCGTTGGCCGTCATGGCTATGATGGGGATGGACGCCAGCTTCGGGTCCGGGAGGGCGCGTATGGCCTGCGCCGCCGCGTAACCGTCCATGACGGGCATCTGTATATCCATCAGTATCACGTCATAGTAGCCCGGCTGTGACGCGGCCGTCATCTCCAGGCCGATCTCACCGTTCTCCGCCGTCTCGATCAGGAATCCCTCGTGCCTGAGCAGCCTCTGGGTGATCTCCATGTTGATCATATTGTCCTCCACCAGCAGAGCGCGCATACCCTCAAACGAGACCTCGTCTCCCCGGTCGGCGCAGACCTCCGCCGCCGGTTCCGTCAGCGGGAACTCCACGGTGACGGTGAACTCCGTGCCCTTGTCCTTTTCTGTCCGGACGGCTATGCCGCCGCCCATCATGTCGATAATGCTCTTCGTGATGGCAAGTCCCAGCCCGGTGCCCTGGATCCTGCTGACCGTGGAGGTGCGTTCACGCTCAAAGGGGGTAAAAAGTCGCTGGGCAAATTCCCGGCTCATGCCGATGCCGGTGTCCTTCACGCGGATCTCGTAGCGGCCGGTCCCGCCGTCCGCGGCAAGCTCGCTGAGATCAAGGGACACGCTCCCGTTGTCCTCCGTAAACTTTCCCGCGTTGCTCAGAAGATTCATCACGGCGCGGTCCAGCATGACCTTGTCGCACATCACCCATTTATGCGAGATATCGCAGGATACCGAGAAATCGATCTTCTTCTCCTCCAGCTGCCCCCTGACGAGCTCGCTCACTTCCCGTACGCAGCTTTCAAGATTCACGCAGGCCGGTTCCAGAGTAAACTTCCCGCTCTCGATGCGGCTCATGTCCAGCACGTCGTTGACGATCTCCAAAAGCTGACGGCTCGCCGTATCTATCTTGCCGATATACTCGCTTTTCTCCTCGTAGGCAACGCCCTCGCGATTGGCCAGCGTGGTATATCCGATGATGGCGTTGAGGGGCGTGCGGATGTCGTGGGACATATTGGACAGGAAGAACGTTTTGGCCTTGCTGGCCTCCTCGGCGGCGGACAGCCTCACCTCAAGCTGCTCGTTCTCCTGTATCCTGTCAAACGTGCGGCGGATGAGCAGGAGCATGACGAACACGAAAACGCTCCCGCCGAAAAGGATACCCGCCATGACGAGATCCGGCTTGCCGAAAATGCCGACGGTCAGATATCCGACGAAAAACATGATCAGCAGCATGATGGGGAGATTAAACAGCCTCTGCGCCCTATCCCAGTTCCCGTGCCTGCGCACGTCCGTGGAGAAGCAGATATAGCCGTATATATTGTACGCCATCAGCGCGCTGCCGGCGTATATCATCAGATAGAGGAAAACGTTCTTCATACTACCTCCCGCTTCGCATGGGACCTTATACCCGATACCCGGAAATTACCGGCTATGCCTCAGATGTCCTTGTACAGCTCGTAGACGTCGTGCCCTTTCGGAACGTCCTTGAGTTCGCCTCTGAGCAGATAGCCGTTCTTTTTGAAGAAATCGACGTTCCAGTCGCCCGCGTTGGTCAGGATCATGGGCGCACCGTTTTCCTTTGCCGCCCTCTCCGCTTCCCTCAGCAGATACGTGCCCAGGCCATGACGCCGCAGCGGCTCCTCCACGAACACCGCGTCGATAAAGCCGTATGCGCCCTTGTGCAGGTCGGCGATCACGCCCGCGATAAACCTGCCGTCTTTATCCACAAGTTTCTTGTAAAAATCTACGTCCTCGTATTCCGGCTCGTATGCCTCACTGTATGTATCTATGCCGTTTTCGATGACCTCGGCATCGCTTTCGCTGCCGGGCGAAACCCTGAACCGGGTGCCGCTGTTGTTCGTCGGCACGTACTCCGGCGTGTCGGTGTCAAGGTACTTGACCAGGGAATAGCTGATAAAGCCGTTTGTCTTTTTCAGCGCCGTAAACACCGTGTAGCCGTGTTTTTCATAGAACGGTCTGGCCATATAACTGGCGGTGCCCAGCGTCACGACCCGGCAGCCCTTCTCTCCGGCGATACGTTCGACCTCGCGGATGATCTTGGAGCCGATCCCCTGATGACGCCAGCGTTCATCCACCCAAAGCAGGTCCAGGAACATTCTCGACCAGTGGTATTCGTATGCCTCCGCGACACATCCGCCGATGATCTCACCGTCTTCGTTCTCGACCTTGAGGACGAATTTCTCGGTCTCCGCGTCCACCTCGCGGGGCACTATCTCATTTATCTTTTCGCCGATGTACGCGGCTTCTTCTTTTGTCAGATCCTCGATCCTGTAATCCATTTGTTTTTCTCCACAAAACTCGACTTGCTCATAGTCGCTTCTGTAATTTGTACTTGCTGTATCCGTTCGGGTAATCTTCAAGTGTGCAGTACACCGTATAGCCGAGTTTCATAAAGAAGTCCACATTCCAGTCGCGAGCATCGAGCATTACAATACAAGCGCCGTTTTTCTTCGCTTCCCGCTCGATATCCGAAAGGAGACAGGAACCTATGCCCTGATTGCGGTGTGGCTCATCCACCCACAGCATTTCAACAAACGCGATATTCCAGAAGTTCACGCCTGCAAATCCAGCGGCTATCGGTTCATCGTTATCGCCCTGAATCTTCCTTCCGATGAATTCAAAATCATGCACAG
>JAEETR010000211.1 GCA_016286595.1 Oscillospiraceae bacterium
GTATGAGGGCGAAGGCGTTCATGAAGGCGGCCTTGCAGGCGTCGTTGGAGCGGAACAGCACGAAGCAGTCCAGCTTTCCCTCCCGGATGAAGTACTGGATAAAGCTCAGGCAGGGCGGGTCCTCGCTGTCGATATCGTCGGGACGGCGGATGACCATGCATGCCCGGCGGGTGTAGGTGTTGCGCCGGAGCTCGTTAATGAGGCGGTCGTACTGGTCGGCGTAGCGGGCGTGGTACGTATATACCCAGTTGCCCCGCTCTATCTCGAAGTCCAGAATGCCGTAGAGCATCTCCTGCCGGTACTGCTCCAGGGACCTGGGGTCGCAGAAGGAAAGGCGGCTTATCATGGGCTCGGTCAGGGGCTCCGTCACCACCATGGTGAGAGCGATCTCCTTCTGGCTGGTGTCCCAGTCGGGCACGGGACACTCCCGTCCCTGCTCGTAAAGGGCCAGAAGGGACTTGTGATAAGCCTCGGTCAAACATTTTTCCTTTATGAATATCTCTTCCATGGAAGCGCCCTCCGTAATCGGTCGTCGGGATGATTATATCACGGTTCCGTTCCGGGGGGAAGGGCCGATTTTCTTTTGCTTGTAATCTCCCCGCAAATACAATATACTTTATTTATACGACACGCCGCGGCCCGTCCGCCGCAGAAGGAGGATAAGAATGAATCAGGTCGTCGCGCCGCCGAAGCGTCTGGCGGATAATCTGTGGGATTTCAACGAGATAAACGAAAACGGCCCCTACACCGACTCGTATCTTCTCATCGGCGATGAAAGCGCCATTGTGGTGGACACCATGATGACCGACACCGGCCTTTACGATGCCGTCCGGGCCATAACGGACAAGCCCCTGAAGGTGTTCATCACCCACGGCCACGGGGACCACGCCGGCGCCTCCCTTGAGGCGTTTCTGGACGCCGGGGTGCCGGTGTACATGAGCCTGCTGGACCTGCCCGCCCTGAAGGCGAGGTCCCGTTTCGCGGACAAGCTGGACGCCGTCCGCGACGTGAAGGAGGGTGACGTTTTCGACCTGGGCGGCATAAAGCTGACGGCCCTTTCGCTGGAGGGCCACTCCGCCGGATCCTTCGTGCTGCTCGACTACGAGCACCAGATGATGTTCACCGGCGACGCCATCGGCGCGGGCATATTCTGGATGCAGCTGCCCGCGTGCCTGCCCCTGGGCCGGTACCTCAAGGCCCTTGAAAAGGTGGCCGTCGAGGTGGAGAAGTGCCCGGATATCCAGATATACCCCGGTCACCGCCACCAGGCGCCGGAGCACAAAAAGCGCTTCTTCGACGAGATACTGTACATGACCCGCGGCATCGTGGACGGCTCCATCGTGGGATACGAGGCCGAGACGAACCTGCGGGGAAACGTGATAAAGCACCGCACCGTGACCTACGGGCTCACGGAGCAGTACTGCTACCGGGAGGAGAACATCTGACCCGGCGGCGGAAAGGCATCTGAAAACGGAACTATGCTGGAAAAGCTCAAGACAAAAAAGGGCGCCGTCCTTACGGGCATCGTGGCGCTGTTCACCGCCGCGGGGGTGGCCGTATCCGGCTCTGTGAACTCCCCCGCCGCCCTCATGCCCGGGGAAGAGGTGTCGCCCAGGGTGGCCGCCATCGACAGGACCGACATGAGCGACGGCGTTGAGGACACCGTTCCGGACGAGGACGACGACGAGGAGGAGGACGAGGAGAAAAAGCGCCTGTCCCCCCGCCGCCGCATACTGTTCTTCCCCGGCATCGCCAAGGCCCTTGCCGCCGTCCTCGGCGCGCTGGGACTGAAAAAGCTGGCGAAAAAGCCGGTATTCTGGGCAGGTCTTGCGGCCGTGGTGCTGCTCATCGCCGCGGACGCGGCGCTGACGGTGTTCGTGCCGGAGTACCGGGAGATACGCCCCCAGGCGCTGACGCTGGCGGCGATATGCCTTCTCACGGGCTTTGGCGGCGGTATGCTTATACGCCGCGCCCTGCGAAAACGGCGTGAGGACGCCGTGCCCGCTGCCGAGCCTGAAGACGTGCCCGCCCCCGTCCCGGACAGCGTCACCTTCATAGACGCCGGCGGGGAATTCACCGTAAAGCTCTGACGTCGCCCGGCTTTCCCGAAAAGCCCTTGACTGCGCAAAAAAAGACTGACCCTTATCGGGTCAGTCTTTTTTATATCGCTTTTTTACCTCTTGTCCGCAAAGAGAACGGCGCGGATCACGTTGGCGGCGGCGTGCTGCAGGTCCGCAAGGCTGACCTTGTAGCCGTCGATGGCCTCGCCGCTCTTCACCGCGTCGATCAGGTCGGTGACGTTCTTCTCGCAGCCGGGCATCTGCAGGTCGTTGCCGGACCACACGCAGCCGGTGGAGGCGGAGATGGGATAGATCACCTTTCTGTAACCCGTCAGGTCCGGGTTGTCCTGGCTGGTGCACCAGTCGGTCATGATAAGGCCCTTGTATCCCCACTCGTCACGGGTCACTGCCTGGAGAAGGTCGTGGCTGTTGGCGGTGTGCACGCCGTTGAGCAGGTTGTAGGAGGTCATTATGGCGGCGGGAGCGGCGCCGCGCACGGCGATCTCGAAGCCCTTGAGGTATATCTCCCTTATGGCCCGCTCGCTGATGTGGGAGTTGGTGAAGTATCTGTTGTCCTCCTGGGAGTTGGCGGCGTAGTGCTTTATGGTGGTGCCCTTGCCCGGATGGGTCTGCACGCCTCTCGTTAGGGCCGCCGCGGTCTCGCCGCTTATGAGGGGATCCTCGGAGTAATACTCGAAGTTCCTGCCGCACAGGGGGTTTCTGTGGATATTCAGCGCCGGGGCCAGCCAAAGGTCCACGCCGAACTGGGCCATCTCCCGGCCTATCATGGCGCCGGCCTCCTCCAAAGCGGGCACGTTCCAGCTCTGCGCCAGCGCCCAGCCGATGGGCACGGCGGTGCAGTACTGATAATAGGTATAGGAGTTGGTCTCGTCGTAGGCGGGGTCGAAGGGGTCGGACACGTCGCCCAGCAGGGCGCCGCCCTTTATGATGTTGCCCTCAAGGTCCGTCTTGAATATGGGCTGCAGCCGCACGCCCGCGGGGCCGTCGGCCATGATGAGCCTGCGCACGCCCCTGTACTCCGCGGCGCCGCTGGTCTCGCCCGCCGCGCCGGGGACGGTGAAGTAGGAGACTCCCACCACGTTGCTGTTGCCCTCCCGGAGAGCGCCCACGCACAGCGAGGCCAGCTCCTCCACGGTAAGCTGGGAGGTGAGCTCCTCCACGGTGCAGCGTCCGGCCTTCACGTCGTCAAGGGTGAGCACGTCGGCGCTGCCGCATGCGAACTCCTGCCGGGGCCCGGAATATACGGCCTCGTCCTTTTCAAGGAACGTGGCGGTCACGGGCAGCCGGGGCACGCCGTCCCCCGGCTCGTCCAGGGTCCGGGGCGGCGGCGTCAGCTCCTTCACGGGGTCCGCGTCGATGAAAAGCTTCTTCGTCTTGAGGGTGGTGACGCCCTCATTGAGACACAGCACCGTCACGGGCTCGTTGTCCCGGGAGCTGGAGCCCAGACGCAGAACGTAATCCCCCGCCTCCAGCACCCAGCCGGGCACCGTCTCGTCGTAGGCGGCCAGGTCCTCGAAATTGAATATTATGTCAACCGTTTCGCTCTTGCCCGGCTCTATGACGCCGGTCTTGGCGTAGCCCTTGAGTTCCTGCGCGGGACGGCGCAGTCTGCCCTCGGGGGCGGTGACGTACAGCTGCGCCACCTCTTTGCCGGGGACGGCGCCCACGTTCTTCACCTTGGCGCTGACGGTTATCTTCCCGCCATTGACGGACACGCCCGCGGGCTCGATCCGGAACTGGGTGTAGCTCTTGCCGTAGCCGAAGGGATAGACGGGCTCCACGCCGAAGGCGTCGAAGTACCGGTAGCCCACGTAGACGCCCTCAACGTAGTACTCGTCGTCCACGTTGCCGTCGTTGCTGCCGAAGGTGTCGGCGGCGGGGTAATCGGAATAGTTTTTCGCCCAGGTGTCGGTCAGCTTGCCGGAGGGGTTCACCCTGCCGGTGAGCACGTCGGCCAGCGCGTCGCCGCCGATGTTGCCGAGCTGGGTCATCAGCACCAGCGCGCTGACGCCGTCGACGGCCTTTATCTCCGTCACGTCCATCACGCCGCCCACGTTGAGCACCACGACGAGCTTTGCGTAGGCCTTCGCCAGCTTCTCAAGCTGGGTCTTCTCCTCGTCGTACAGGAGGTAGTCGCCCCGCTTCACGCGCCTGTCGGCGCCCTCGCCCGCGGTTCGGGAGATGACGTAGACGGCGGTGTCGGTATCAGAGGCGGCGATATCTTCGTCGGTTATCTCCTCCGGCGCTATGACCTGGAAGGGGTATGAGAAGGTGACCAGGAAGGGGGTTATGCCCTGCTCCTTCGCGAAGCGGGGGATCCACTCCACGTAGTCCTGACGGGCCTTCCTGTGGCGCACGTCCTGCCGGTCCAGCCAGCCGCCGGTGGTCACGGTAAAGCCCGCGTTTTCCAGGCCCTGCTGGATATTCACGTCGCTGCGGGTGTTCACGTCGCCGGAGCCGGTGCCGCCGCGGATGGTGTTGCGGGCGCCGGAGCCGTAGAGGGCTATTTTTCCGGGTCTGAGGGGCAGGGTGCCGTCGTTCTCCAGCAGCACCACGCACTCGCCGGCCAGCGCCCGGGCCTGAGCCATGTGCTCCAGCTCTCTCCGGGATACGTTGGGGTCTTTCGTAGCGTATATCTTCGCCATGTCTCGTCCTCCTTGATGGACATTTATTATCACTTTTCGGGGATCGCGCCGTTTATCTCAAGATATTTCCTCAAAAGATCGCCGAGCTCGCCGAGGCCGTCCACGGCTCTCGTCTCGTCGCCCAGCTCCATGAAGCTGCCGCTCTCCCGGCTCTCGGGCCACAGGGGCAGGCCTGCGCCGTTGACGTCTCCGGTCTTTATGAAGTTGGCCCAGTAGGAGCTCATCTGGTCGGCCAGCTCAAAATCCCTGCCCTGCCACGGTCTGACAGGGGGAGTGCCGTCCCGCAGGGACGCGAACATGTACCACAGCTCGTTGGAGTGCCAGCTCATTATCAGGTCCGGATCCCGGAGGGTGCCCTTGTCGCACTCCCGGGCAGGCGACACCCGGGTGAACATATAGTTGAAGGTATGCTTATCCGGGCATTTCTCCGCCCTCTGCCGGCCGAACATGAGATTGAGGGACAGCCCGCCCATCCTCTCTGTCCTGTAAAGGCCGAGGGAGGCCAGGTACCGGGAGGTGCGCTCCACGTTCTCCGCTGTCACGGGGACGAGTTTTTCAAAGCCCCACTCGTCGTAAAGGCCGCCAAGAAGCTCCCTGGCTTTTGCGTAAAACTCCTCCGGGGTTTTGAAATCCGGCTGACCGGACTTGCCGGGGCTCATGTGGGTCTCGCCCAGATTGGTGCCGGCCAGGAAGTCAAGCTCTCCGCCGTACTTCCTCATGGTGTCGGCCATATACAGGTCCTCCACCAGGTCCCCGTCCGCCACCAGGCCGCCGGGCACGCCCATGCCGTCGTAGGCGGGCAGGAAGCGGTGGGCGTCGATCTTTCTCAGCTCGTCCATGGGAAGGGCGGGGTCGATGCCCAGCTTGCGCAGGTACCCGGCGCAGTCGGCGTAAGCCTCCTGCAGCGTCTTATGGCGTCTGGTCCAGGCCAGGGAGGACTGGTTTATGACGCGCTTCACGTGGCCCCGGGCGCTTTTCGTGAAGGCCACGGAAAGGCTCTTCATCGTTCCGGCGGATTGACCGCCCACGGTGATGTTGTCCGGGTCGCCGCCGAAGGCCTCGATATTGTCTATGACCCACTCAAGGGCCTTCACGTCGTCCATGAGGATGTAGTTGCCGCTCTTGCCGCCCTGCTCGGCGGACAGCTGGGGCAATGCCAGATATCCGA
>JAEETR010000212.1 GCA_016286595.1 Oscillospiraceae bacterium
ATACTACGAGCTGGCAGATCTGTCGTAAGGAGTTGAGAATATGAGAGAGAAGATCAAGATGCATTACACCCAGGCCCGAAGGATATCCGA
The DNA here is from genome assembly GCA_016286595.1 of Oscillospiraceae bacterium. Lineage (GTDB taxonomy): Bacteria > Bacillota > Clostridia > Oscillospirales > Oscillospiraceae > RUG626. The sequence goes on from JAEETR010000212.1 coordinate 91, forward strand.
TATAATCTTCGCAGTGGCGCTGGCGGTGCTCATCATATCCCGCGTGGTGAAGGGCACCGTGCTGAGTACCGTGCTGATGGTGCTGGCGGCGGTGATATGCCTGTGCGGCGGCGCCGTGAACCTTATATGGTGCGTGTGCCCCGAGTGCGGCCACGTGCTGCCCCGCTCCACGAAGGACGTATGCGTGTCCTGCGGGGCGAAGCTGGGCAAATACGCTCCCGGCAGCGACAATAAAGGAAATCAAGAGTAATGGCAAGAAGAAAAAAGGAACCGGAATCAACTGAAAGAAGGGTCAACCCCAACGTGGTGGGACTGAAGGCTGAGCTTCTGGAGCAGCCCATAACCGACACGCTGGAGGTCAACTTCATGCCCTACGCCCTGAGCGTTATCGTCTCAAGGGCCATACCGGAGATAGACGGCTTCAAGCCCGCCCACAGAAAGCTGCTGTACTGTATGTACAAGATGGGCCTTCTCACCGGCGGACGGACCAAGAGCGCCAATATCGTGGGGGCCACCATGAGATACAACCCCCACGGCGACGCCGCCATATACGACACCATGGTGCGTCTGAGCCGGGGCAACGAGTCGCTGCTGCTGCCCTTTGTCGACTCCAAGGGCAACTTCGGCAAGGTGTACAGCCGTGACATGGCCTACGCCGCCCCCCGGTACACCGAGGCCAAGCTCGCCCCGGTATGCGCGGAGCTTTTCCGCGACATAGACAAGGACGCCATCGACATGGTGCCCAACTACGACGGTACTCTCACCGAGCCCACCCTGCTGCCCACCACCTTCCCCAACGTGCTGGTGTCGCCCAATCTGGGCATCGCCGTGGGCATGGCCTCCAACATATGCTCCTTCAACCTTGAAGAGGTATGCCGGGCCACGATAGAGTACATGCGAAACCCCGAGGTCGACCTGATGTCCATAATGCAGGCCCCCGATTTCTCCACCGGCGGCGAGGTCATCTACGACCCCGACGCCATCAGGGAGGTCTACGAGACGGGCCGGGGCAGCATAAAGCTGCGGGCCCGGTGGCGCTACGTCAGGGAAGGCAACCTCATAGAGATATACGAGATACCCTACACCACCACCGCCGAGCAGATAATGGACAAGGTGGCGGAGCTGGTGAAGGCCGGGAAGCTCCGGGAGATATCCGACATGCGGGACGAGACGGACCTGAGTGGCCTTAAGCTGACCATCGACCTGAAGCGGGGCACCGACCCCGACGCGCTGATGGCGAAGCTGATGAAGACCACCACCCTTATGGACACCTTCGCCTGCAACTTCAACGTGCTCATCGCCGGGACGCCCCGGGTGCTGGGGGTCCGGGAACTGCTGGAGGAGTGGACGGCCTGGCGCATAGAGTGCATCAAGCGCCGCACCTACTCCGAGATAACCCAGAAAAAGGACAGGCTGCACCTGCTGCAGGGTCTGGGCAAGATACTGCTGGACATCGACAAGGCCATCCGCATTATCCGGGATACCGAGGAGGAGAGCGCCGTGGTGCCCAACCTGATGATAGGTTTCGGCATCGACGAGGCCCAGGCGGAGTTCGTGGCGGATATACGCCTGCGCAACATTAACAGAGAGTATATCCTGCGCCGCACGAAGGACACCGAGGACCTGGAAAAGGAGATCGCCGACCTGGAGGATCTGCTGAGCAAGAGGAACCGGATAAAGGCCGTGATAAAGGACGAGCTGGAGCAGGTCATAAAGAAGCACGGCCAGCCCCGCCGCACCGGCATAGTCTATTCCGACGAGATGCCCGCCCCCGCCGAGGAGGAGCCTGCCGCCGACTATCCCGTCACGGTGTTCATGTCCAGGGGCGGCTACCTGAAGAAGATAACGGCCCTGTCCCTGCGTATGAGCGGCGAGCAGAAGTACAAGGAGGGGGACAGCCCCTTCGTGCAGTACGAGAGCACCAACAATTCCGAGCTCCTGGTGTTCACCGACCGCTTCCAGTGCTACAAGACCCGCCTTTCCGAGTTCGAGGACGGCAAGGCCTCCAATCTGGGCGACTACGTCCCCACGAAGCTGGGCATGGACGATGGAGAGAACGTGGTGTTCGCCATGGATCCCGGAGACTACAAGGGCTCCGTGATGTTCTTCTTTGAAAACGGCAAGGCCGCCCGGGTGGAACTGGAGGCTTACGCCACGAAGACCAACCGCCGCCGTCTCACCGCCGCGTACTCCGACAAATCGCCCCTGGTGGCCGTGCTGCCGGTGAAGGAAGACGCCGAGATGGCCGTGACCGCCGACGACTCCCGCACGCTGGTGTTCCACAGCGCGCTTGTCAGCCCCAAGACCACCCGCGCCACCCAGGGCGTGCAGGTGATATCCCTGAAGAAGGGCCGGCGTCTCGTCTCCGCGGCGATGCTGGCGGATACTCAGATAAAGAACGTCTCCCGGTACAGGGGGAAAAACCTGCCGGCCGCCGGCGCTCTGCTCAAGGCGGAGGACACGGGAGCCGAGCAGCTTACGCTTGAGTGAGGTAACGATGAAAAAGGCCGCCGCGCTTATCCTGGCCGCCGCGATCATGGTGTCATGCGCGGGGTGCGCCAGCTTCCTTGAGGACGAGTACTCCTACAGCGAGCCCCACACCTTTCAGGACAAGTCCGTCCCCTCCAACGCCGCCATAATCGTGGAGGCCACGGACTATGCCGGGCTTATGCAGAGTATCGTCCGCTTCGTGGAGAACCACGTGGAATACGGCGTTATCCGCGTGGGCCTGTACTCGGGGGACATCGAGGCCGACATACCCGCCGCCTGCATGGAGATCACCAACGACACCGCCATCGGCGCGTACAGCGTTTACTATATCGACCACTCCCTTTACCGGGTGGTGTCCTATTACGAAATATCCCTGAACATCACCTACCGCCGGACGAAGGAGGATCTCAGCTCCATCGTCAGGGTGAACACCCAGGAGGAGCTGCAGGAGCTTTTCTTCGACGCCATGGAAAACGGGGAGGAGGAGCTGACGCTCCGCACGTCCCTGCCCAGGCAGAGCGGAGAATCCATATCCGAGTTCGTGGAGCAGCTTTACTATGCCGAACCGGAGCGGGTGGTGTTCCTGCCCGCGGTCAGCGCCTCCGTGTATCCGGAGTCGGACGCCGGCGGCACCGTTCCCATGGGCGACAGGATCGTGGAGCTGACGCTGCACTACCCCAACAGCCCCAACATAGTGCGCATGAAGCACGATATGCTGACCGCCTGCGTTGACCTGATGATGAAGAATTTTGACGACGCCGAGGGCGGCAGCGACGCGGAGAAGCTGTGTTCCCTGATAAGATCCTCGGTGAACTACGACAGCAACCGGGACGCCGCCAACGTCCACGACAGCTCCGAGGAGGTCTTTACCGCCTACGGCGCCGTGGTCTCCGGCAGCGCCGCCAGCGACGGCATAGCCATGACGATGAAACTGCTGTGCAACCGCCTGGGCATAGAGTGCTGGGTGGTCCGTGGCAGGATGGACAACGTGACCCACGCCTGGAACATCGTCCGCCTCGAGGACGGCGGATATTACCACGTGGATTTGAGCAGCCCGGAAGAGCTGGTATTCAAGAACGACGTGGAGATGGCCGACTCCTACTGGTGGGAGAATTCCGAGTACCCGTCCTGCCAGGGCGACAGTCTGGTGCCCGACGCGCCTCCCGTGACCGTCCCCGACGATACGCCGGCGGAGACGCTGCCGCTGCTGCCCGAGCCCCTGCCCGTTATCGGCAGCCCGTAACCCAAAAACAAACTCTCTGTCCGGGATGAAAGGCGACAGAGATTCGAAACAGCCGGGAGTGAACCAGAATGAAAGAATTTAAATTTTTAGAGTTCAAGAGAGAAAAAAAGTCTTACGAGCTTATAGAAAAAGCATTGGCTGACAAATCCGCGGAAGGATGGGAGGTCGTCTCCGCAACGGCAGATATCAGCAAAGACATCAGCGGAATGATAGTTGTGCTGCTCCAGAGAGATAAATAACGGAGGACGGAAGCGATCGCCTTTCATCCCGGACACAGACAAAACAAAAAGCACCCGGAAGGGTGCTTTTTCGTTTGAGAGCGTCTGAAAGATACGGGATCAAGCCGAAAGCGCCTCGATCCTGCAGAAAGCCTCCTGACACCACGTAAACAAGAAGGAAAACGCTTTATCGAAATCATAATCATCCGGCAGCGATGACAATGACAGCGCCATGCGGTCGGCTTCAGATACCGTTTCCTTCAAATCTCTTTTCGTTGTGATGAATTCGCCGCTTTCCAGATAATGGAGATTTTGAATGAGAAAGAACAGCACTTTGCAGGTTATGCGGAATTGCGCGGTATTTCTTTCGCGATCGGCATGGACGTATCGGTGGCATAATTCGTGATAAAGATTTCCGAGGCTGAATTTCACGTAATTGATCTCATCCTGTCTTGACGCGTCCGGCAGAAATTCGGATAAGGTCCCGTAAAGGTCTTTTGTCGTATTCTTAAGCTGACACACCTCCAACGGATTCCATCGCGTCATCTCATCTCTGCCGCAGATAAAGCCGCAGGACTTTTCAAAGTTCCCGATTTTCTCAAGGATCTTCCGGTACGCGTTCATATCGGCAACGGAAAAGCCGTCGAGAATTACCATCACGTCTATATCGCTGTTTTCCTCCGCTTCGCCCCGCAGATAACTGCCCTGCAGTCCCACGTACAGCAGCCTGCCGCCGAAAGCGCCTGCGCACTCCGAAATCAGTTCCCGCAGATAACCGTTCAGATCAAACATAAACCCTCCGCATTCAAAAAACGCGTCTTTTGGTAAACAAAAGACGCGTTTTTAATGGAGCGGCCTACGAGGCTCGAACTCGCTACCTCCACCTTGGCAAGGTGGCGCTCTACCAGATGAGCTAAGGCCGCATTTTCGGTTGCTTTGATATTATAACCTTGAAAAAGCCCGGTGTCAACCGAATTTTGAAAATAATCGCCCGGCAGGCGCTTTTGCTTGCAATTTGTATGATTTGCGCAAAAAACGGCCGGATTAAAAAATAATTCTTGTAATATTTTGACAATGCCGATAAAGAGGAGTATAATTATTTAGTGAAAGGGCACTGCCCCGAATAATTTACAGGAGGAACAAGAAATGCGCTACAAACACTTCAAGAATGCGAACGTGGACGTCTCCGCGCTGGCAGTCGGCACCTGGGCCATCGGCGGCGCAGGCTACGGCGAGGTCAACGATAAGGACTCTATCGACGCGATCCGCGCCATGATCGACGGCGGCGTCAACCTCATCGACACAGCTCCCGCTTACGGCTCCGGTTACTCCGAGAAGATAGTGGGCAAGGCCATCAAGGGCTATGACCGCTCCAAGCTCCTCATCTCCACCAAGTGCGCCGTGGGTGCCACCTCCCTGAAGTCCAAGAAGGGCATCACGGTGAACGGCCCCCTGCGTGACAGCAGTTTCGACAACATTTTGTACGAGGCCGAGTGTTCCCTGCGCCGTCTGGACACCGACTACATCGACTTCCTCTTCATCCACTGGCCCGACTATGACGTCCCCTTTGAGGAATCCATGGAGGCCATGAACGTGCTTAAGAAGGAGGGCAAGGTCCGCTTCGTGGGTCTTTCCAACTTCAACGAGGATCAGATCATGGAGTGCGAGAAGACCTGCCAGATCGACGTCATCCAGCCCCCCTACTCCATGGTGGTGCGTCGTGACGAGAACCTGATGAAGTGGTGCGTTGCGCGCGGTATCGACACCTTCACCTACGGTTCCCTGGGCGCCGGCATCCTGACCGGCACCTTCCGCACCGTGCCCACCTTCGGCCAGGGCGATCCCAGAAACCGCTTCTACCCCTTCTTCAAGGAGCCCGACTTCTCCAAGGTCATGAAGGTCCTTGAGGTCATGGACAAGATAAGCGCCGAGACCGGCAAGCCCCTGCCCCAGATCGCCAT
>JAEETR010000213.1 GCA_016286595.1 Oscillospiraceae bacterium
TACCGGTTCCATGGAGATGGAGCTGGACGATGTCACCATCGCTGCCACCCTCGTGCAGGAGGCCGCTCACCCCGACGCCAACATCATCTTCGGCGTGTCCTATGACGACAGCATGGAGGATGAGATCATGGTCACCGTCATCGCCACCCGCTTTGACGACAAGCCCACCGCCAATTTCAACCATCTGGACAAACAGGTCAAGAACATCTTCACCAGGACCGCGGATGACGCGGAGGAGAAGCCCGCCGTCGAGGAGCCGGTCAAGCCCGCAGCCCCCGAGGAGGACCCCTTCGACACCATTTTCAAGATTTTCAACAGCAAGGATAACTGATAATCTGCACATACTGTACCGGGACAGGCATCTGACCTGTCCCGGTTTCTTTTTTTGGGGGGAGTGCGTATGGGTTATCGAAAACTGCGGGACCTTTTTCTGACCGTGTTCTCGCGGAGGAATATGCAGTGCGGTGCGGCGCTGTCCTACTATCTGACGCTGTCCGTTTTCCCGTTTCTCGTGCTGCTGTCTGCCGTCACCGGCGCCCTGGGACTTTCAGCGCAGGAGGTGCTGTCCGCGGGCAGACTGACTGCGCCGCCGGAGGTGGTCAGCGCGCTGGAGGCCTATCTCGAGTACGCGGGCAGTCAGCAGGGAACGGTGCTGGTGACGGTCTCGGCGCTGATGCTGCTGTCCTCCGCCTCCGCGGGATTCAGGACGCTCGTCACGGTGCTGGGCACGCAGGGACAGATACCCGCACGGATAAAGGGGATACGCGGGCTTCTGCTCAGCATGGCGCTGACGGCGATGTTCATGGTCGCCGTGGCGGTATCGGCGGCGGTCATGCTGCTGGAACGGTGGCTCGCGGGCGCGGCGGCGGCGCTGACTGGCCGCGCGCCCGGGGCGGGAGAGCGGCTCCTGCGGTTCGTTCCGCAGTTCCTTCTGATGTGGGCGGCGCTCTTCGCCGTGTTCGACGTATCGCTGGAGGGGATGCCGAAAAGAAGGGTGTTCTCAAGGGCTCTCATGACGGCCGCCACGGTCACGGTCTTCAGCATCGTGTTTTCCTATGCGGTGACGGCGGGCGGCAGATACTCCTTCGTCTACGGCTCCGCGGCGTCGGTGATCGTCATGATGCTGTGGTTCTACGCCTGCAGCGTGATAGTCACGGCGGCGGGAAGGATACCGGGATGCGATCGGGACAAATAGTTCTTTACTTTACTGATGTATAGTGATAATATTATCTCGTACAAATCGAGCAGAGTAGGGTACTGCGCGTGTAGTGCCGGACGAACGGGGAGTTGTCGTCCGGACGAAGAAGGCTTTAGCCTCGCGGTGCGGTGCCTGCATCCCGCTGCTGCATATCTGGGAAACAGCCCTCCTATGCAGTTATTCTGCGAAAAGGAGGGCGTTTTTTATGGGCGACCCGTCAAAAACCGCATTTTCGCCGGTAAAAAAGCTGACGATATGCGCCATGCTCACGGCGGTGAGCGTGGTGATCGGCATTATCTGCAAGAACTTTTTCACCTTCGGTATCTACTACCGCGTCACCTTTGAGAACATGAGCGTCATAATGGCCGGAGCGCTTTTCGGCCCCGTGGCCGGGGCCATGGTGGGTGCCGCCGCCGACGTGGTGAGCTGCCTTTGCTCCACCAATCCCGCGGTGAACCCGGTGATAACGCTGGGCGCTGCCGTGGTGGGCGCCTCTGCGGGCGTCATCGCCAGATACGTCATTCCGAAACGGAGCGACGCGCAGCTGGCGCTGGCCGCAGGAACGGCACATCTTCTGGGTCAGGTGGCGGTAAAGTCAGTGGCGAAGATGATATGGTTCGGCATGCCCTGGTGGGGCAGCCTTATAGGGCTGGGGATATCCGCCGTGGTGGCGCCCCTGGAATTTCTCGCGATACGCACGCTTCTCAGGCGCCTCAAGCTGGGATGAGGAGGAATGAACTATGATGACCTACGACGAGACGATAGACTGGATATACAGCATCTTCTGGCGGGGGACCAAGCGGGGCCTTTCCCGTACGTATGAGCTGCTGGACAAGCTTGGAAACCCCCAGAAAAAACTGAAATTCGTCCACGTGACCGGCACCAACGGCAAGGGTTCCACCTGCGCCATGATAGAGTCGGTGCTGCGCCACGCGGGATATAAGACGGGACTTTACACGTCCCCCTACATAAACCGCTTCAACGACCGCATCCGCGTGAACGGCCGGGAGATACCCGACGACGAGCTGGTGCGCGTCACCGAGTACGTGCGGCCCTACGCCGAGTCCATGGAGAACATGTGCTCCGAATTCGAGATGATAACCTGCCTGGGCATGGAGTATTTCTATGAGCAGAACTGCGATATCGTGGTGCTGGAGGTGGGCATGGGCGGCGAGCTGGACTCCACCAACGTTATAGACGTGCCGGAGTGCGCCGTGATGACGGCCATGGGTATGGACCACACGAAAGAGCTGGGCAGCACCATGAGCGCCATCGCCCGCACCAAGGCCGGAATAATCAAGGCCGGAGGCGACGTGGTCAGCTACGGCGGCGTGCCCGACGCCGAGGCGGAGTTTGCCGCCCGCTGCCGGGAGGTGGGGGCCTCGCTCCACACCGTGGACCAGGACGCCGTCACCGTCACCCACACCGGTCTTGAGGGGTGCCGCTTCGACTACAAGGGATGGAAGGACCTGTTCGTGCCCTTCGCCGGCACATATCAGCCCCACAACGCCGCCGTGGCCATCGACACGCTGGAGATACTGCGGAAAAAGGGCTGGAAGATAAGCGATGAGGATATACGCGCCGGTCTTGCCGGTACCGACTGGCCCGGCCGCTTCGAGGTCATAAACAGGAACCCCACCGTCATACTTGACGGCGGTCACAACCCCCACGGCATAAAGGCCACGGCAAAGAGCATCACCGAGCAGTTCGGCGGTGAAAAGCCCGTTATCGTCATGGGCGTAATGGCCGACAAGGACGTGGACGGCATACTCGACATCGTGGCCCCCCTGGGCCGCAAGTTCTACGCCGTGCGTCCCGATTTCCACCGCTCCATGGAGGCGGCGGACCTGGCGGAGAAGATACGGGCCCACGGCGCCGAAGCCGAGGCCTGCGCTACCATCCCGGAGGGCGTACAGAAGGCCATGGCGGACGCCGGACCCGACGGGGCGGTGGTGGCGCTGGGATCGCTTTACATGTCCGGCGACGTCCGCGCCGCCGTGTACGCCGAGGCGGACAGACTTAAAAAAGAGTGAGGATACAGACCGGCGGCGCACAGCCGCCGGTCTTTCCGCGTCCCGGGCAAATGTTTACACCATTGCCCGTTTGTGATAGAATATCCCTATCAAAGCGTTCCGAGGATCAGCCATGCTTGAAAAACTCGAGGAGATAGAAAAACGGTATATCGCCGCCGGTGAGCGGATGATGAGCCAGGAGGCCTGGGACGACCCGGCCCTGGCCGCCCGCCTTGCCAGGGAGCAGAAGGAGCTGGAGAGCGTCGTCGAGGCGTACCGCCGGTACAAAAAGGCGCTGTCCGACGAGGAGGAGGCCCGGTCCCTTCTGTCCGACCCCGAGCTTCGGGAGATGGCGGAGGAGGAACTGTCCGACGCCCGTTCCCGCGCGGAAGCGGCGGAGGAAGAGATAAAGATCCTCCTTCTTCCCACGGACCCCAACGACGAAAAGAACGTTATAATGGAGATACGCAGCGGCGTGGGCGGAGACGAGTCGGCCCTTTTCGCCGCGGACCTGTACCGCATGTACGCCATGTACGCCCAGATGAAGGGCTGGAAGACGGATATAGCCTATCTCAACGAGACGGGCATCGGCGGCATCAAGGAGATATCGTTCCTTATAGAGGGGCAGGGGGCGTATTCCCGGCTCAAATTCGAGTCCGGCGTCCACCGCGTACAGCGGGTGCCGGAGACGGAGGCGGGGGGCAGGATACACACCTCCACCGTCACAGTGGCGGTACTGCCGGAGATAGAGGAGGTCGAACTGGAGATAAACCCGGGCGACCTGCAGATAGACACCTTCCGTTCCACCGGCGCCGGCGGACAGAAGGTCAACAAGACCGAGTCTGCCATACGCATCACCCACGTCCCGACGGGCCTGGTGGTGGAGTGTCAGGACGAGCGCAGCCAGTACAAGAACAAGGACCGGGCTATGAAGATACTGACGTCCCGGCTCTACGAGCTGGAGCGCCAGAAGCGGGACGCCGCCGTAGCCGCCGAGCGAAAAAGCCAGGTGGGCACCGGCATGCGCAACGAGCGCATCCGCACATATAATTTCCCCCAGCGCCGGGTGACGGACCACCGGGTGAACCTGACGCTGTACAGGATAGACAGCATAATGAACGGCGACCTTGACGAGATCATCGACGCGCTGGTCACCGCCCACAGGGCGGAACTTCTGAAGGCCGGTGAGGAATAATTGAAGACGAAATATCTTGATAATTCCATAGACGGCGCCGCGGAACTGATACTGTCCGGCGGCGTTGTCGCCGTGCCTACGGAGACGGTGTACGGTCTGGCGGCCAACGGCCTCGATCCCTCCGCCGTGGAAAAGGTGTTTGAGGCAAAGGGCAGGGCGGAGAGCAAGGCCGTCAGCCTTTTCGTGTCCGGAATGGATGACGTGGAGCGGCTGTGCGAGGATATCCCCCCGGCGGCCTACGTTCTTGCGGACAGGTTCTGGCCCGGACCGCTGACCATGGTGCTGAAAAAGCGGGATATCGTGCCCGGAACGACCTCCGGCGGAGGCGACACCATAGGCGTGCGCTGTCCCGACAGTCCTCTTGCACTGGAGCTGCTGCGCCGCTGCGGCGTGCCGCTGACGGGCACCAGCGCCAACGTGTCAGGCATGCCCGACGCCGTTACCGCCGACGCGGTGCGGGAATATTTCGACGGGAGGATCGACTGCGTCGTCGACGGCGGAAGATGCCCCGGCGGCGTACCCTCCACAGTGGTGCTGTTGACGGGGAAAAGACCGAAGATACTGCGCCGGGGCGGCATCCCCTCCGGGGAGATATACGCCGCTCTGGGCGAGGATATGAAGATCATAGGCATCACGGGACCCACCGGTTCCGGCAAGACGACGGCCCTTCGGGTGCTGGAAAAGCTGGGCGGCGAGATCGTGGACTGCGACCGGCTCTATCACCGGCTCCTGGAGGAGAACACCGACATGGTGCGGGGGATCGGGGAGACCTTCCCCGGCACAGTCAGCATGGAGCAGGGCAGACCCGTCCTTGACCGCAAGGCGCTGGGCGCCGTGGTATTCAACGACCCGGAAAAGCTGGAAAAGCTCAACGCTCTGACCCACGGCTTCGTCCGGGAAGCGGTGAGCGATATCATCGCCGACGCCCGGGACAGGGGAGTGAGCGCGGTGGGTATCGACGCCATCGCCCTCATCGAGAGCGGCCTGGGAGACCTGTGCGGCGTGACCGTGGCGGTGGTCGCCCCGGCGGAGATGCGCGCCGAGCGCATCATGGCAAGGGAGGGCATATCAAGGCAGTACGCCATGAGCCGCATAGCGGCCCAGAAGGATGACGCGTTCTTCCGTGAAAACTGCGATCACACCCTTGAAAACAACGGCACGCAGGCCGAATTTCAGATAAAATGCGAGACATTTTTCAATAATCTTTTAGGGAGGCAGATTATGGCAGACGAAAAGAATTCCGAGCGCAGAGAGAAATTGTTTTTCAACAAAAAGAACGGCTGGGACGTCATACCCGACGACGAGCGCAAGGCGGTATACTCCTACGCCGAGGGCTACATGGCCTGGCTCAACGCCGTGCGCACCGAGCGCGAGGCGGTGAACCACTCCATCTCCATGGCGGAGGACTACGGCTTCGTGGAGTATCGGCGGGGCATGGACCTGAAGCCCGGCACGAAGATCTACTTCAATAACCGGGGCAAGGCCCTCATGCTGGCCGTGATAGGCGAAAAGCCCATGAGCGAGGGCTGCGTCATCGCCGCGGCCCACACCGATGCCCCCAGGATAGACCTGAAGCAGAACCCGCTGTACGAGGACACGGAGATGGCCTTCTTCAAGACCCACTACTACGGCGGCATCAAGAAATACCAGTGGACCGTCATCCCCCTGGAGCTCCACGGCGTGGTGGCGCTGAAGGACGGCACCAACGTAGAGATAGTCATCGGCCGTGACAGGACCGACCCCAAGTTCGTCATCACCGACCTGCTGCCCCATCTGGCCGCTGACCAGATGAAAAAGACGCTGGCCGAGGGTATCACCGGCGAGGGCCTCAACCTCCTCATCGGCTCCATACCCGACAGCGAGGAGGGTAAGGACCGGGTATCGCTGGCCGTTCTCGACATCCTCAACCGCCGCTACGGCATAACGGAGGAGGATTTCCTCTCCGCCGAACTGGAGGCCGTCCCCGCCTTCGACGTGTGTGATATCGGCCTTGACCGCTCTCTCATCGGCGGCTACGGCCACGACGACAGAGTGTGTTCCTACGCCGAACTCAAGGCTATCTGCGATATCCCCACACCTCCCCGCACCAGCGTGTGCATCTTCGCCGACAAGGAGGAGATAGGCTCCGTGGGCGTGTCCGGCATGCAGAGCCGCGCCTTCGAGTGGTTCATAGGCGAGCTGTGCGGCGCTCAGGGGACCACCGTGAGCGAGTGCTTCTCAAAGAGCTTCTGCCTTTCCGCCGACGTGTGCAACGCCTTCGACCCCAATTTCCCCGAGGTCAGCGAGAAGAAGAACGACGCCAAGGTTAACTACGGCGTGGGCATATGCAAGTTCACCGGCTCCCGGGGCAAGTCCGGCTCCTCCGACGCCTCCGCCGAGATAGTCGGACGGCTGCGCCGCGTCTTCGCCGAAAACGGCGTTGAGTGGCAGATGGCCGAGCTGGGCAAGGTGGACCAGGGCGGCGGCGGCACCGTGGCCATGTTCATGGCCAACCGCAATATCGACACCATCGACGCCGGCGTGCCGGTGCTTTCGATGCACGCGCCCTTCGAGACCGTTTCCAAATTCGACTGCTACATGACCTACAAGGCAGTCAAGAGCCTTTATATGGCCGACTGACGGGCAAAACGCCGAATTTTCCCTCCCGGTCTTTAAAAGCGGGGCGGGGGAGTATATAATCATTGTCAATAAACCAAAAACTACTCAAGAAAGGAACAATTACGATGAAGTATACTGAACTTGGCAAAACCGGCGTCAAGATCTCCGAACTCGTCCTGGGCAGCTGGGGCATGGGCGGCGAGCGTTTCGGCGAGGTCGACGACAAGGATTCCCTGGACGCTCTGCGCGAGTCCATCGCCGGCGGCGTGAACACCCTCGATACCGCCGAGGTTTACGGACCCGGCAGCCGCGCCGAGGCCGTCATGGGCCAGGTGGTCAGTGAGGTGGGCCGCGAGAACGTGGTCATCATGTCCAAGGTGGGTACCCGCAACATGGCCCACATCCAGGAGCATTTCGAGGACAGCCTCAAGCGCCTGAACACCGATTATCTGGACGTCTATTTCCTGCATCACCCCGTGTCCAACGACGAGGTGCACATCCGTGACCGTATGGCCGCCATGATGAAGCTGAAGAAAGAGGGCCGCATCAAGGCCATCGGCGTGTCCAACTTTTCCATCGAGCAGACCAAGGAAGCCATGGAGTACGGCGACGTGGACATCATCCAGCCCTGCTTCAACCTGCTGTGGCGCTGGGAGCTGCCCCTCATCGAGTTCTGCCGTGACCACGGCATCGGCGTGGTGACCTACTCCTCTCTGGCTCAGGGCCTTCTTACCAACTCCCTGACCCTTGAGAACCGTCCCACCGACTCCCGCAGAGGCTCCTTCATGTTCCTGCCCGGCAACTACGAGAAGTCCATGCAGATGAGGGACCTGCTGGGCACCATCAGCGCCAAGTACGGCAAGACCGCCGCCCAGGGCGCCATCAAGTACCTCCAGCAGTATGACGGCGTCACCGCCCCCATCGTGGGCGCCCTCAACGGCAAGGAGGCCAAGGAGAACGCCGACAACTCCAACTGGGAGTTCACCCCCGAGGATTTCAAGACCATCGACGACGCCAGCAAGGCCATCCAGGACAGCCTGGAGAACCCCCACTGTGAGTTCCATCACTGGGTGTCTCCCGAGCCCCGTCCCCAGATGAGACGATAATCGTCAAAAACGAAAAAACCGCGCCCCGGCTGTACTGTCAGCCGGGGCAGCGTGTATGAGGTGAATTATGAAAAAGGCGCTCACTGTAAAAAACGCCGCCGACGGCGTGGTGCTCCACGGTGATCTGTACTGGGACGACGGCTGTACGAAGGGTCTCATCCTGCTGCTCCACGGCATGTCCGAGCACAAGGAGCGGTACGCGTACGTTATCGGAAAGCTGAACGAGGCGGGCTACGCCGTACTGTCCACCGACGAGCGGGGCCACGGGGAAAGCGCCGTGGTCAAGGGCTGTTTCGGCAGGGAGAACGGCTGGCTGCTGAACGTGGAGGACCAGTACGCCCTGTATAAGGCCGCGAAGGAGATCGTGGACCTGCCCCTCATCGTGTTCGGCCACTCCATGGGCACGCTGGTGTCCCGCAGCTTCATCAAGCGCCACGACGACGAGATAAAGAAGGTGGTCCTCACCGGCACGCCCAGCAACAACAAGGCCGTGAACGCTGCCATCGCCCTGTGCAATATCATCGGGAAATTCAAGGGCGAGGAGTACCGCAGCCCGCTGCTCAACAAGCTGTGCTTCGGCGCCTTCAACAACAAGATCCCCAATCCCAAAACCGATTACGACTGGCTCAGCGTCAACGAGGAGAACGTCAGACGCTATATCGCCGACGACGACTGCGGCTACATCTTCACGGTGTCCGGCTTCAGGGATATGTTCGGCGGCATGAAGGACGTTTACGGGACGGAGGGCTGGGCCCCGAAGAACAGGACCCTGCCAATCCGCTTCTTCTCCGGCAGCGACGACCCCTGCATGACGAATCTCGACGGCCTCAGGGAGGCTGTGGAGATACTGAAAAAGCAGGGCTACGCAGACGTGGAGTACAAGGTCTATCCCGGCTATCGCCACGAGATACTCAACGAGGATATCCGCGACGAGGTCATCGCCGACATAACGGCGTTCCTGGACGAGTGACGCGAAACAGATATGAAAAGTCCCCCGCTGCGGCGGGGGGCTTTTCGTTTTCCGCCCCACGGACCGCCCGGGAAGGGGCCTGCGGCGAAATATCCCGCCGGAAATACCAATAAATAAAGAAAATGTATGGTAATTTCTCCGCCATTGTGGTAATATTACTGTGTATAGAAATATCAACGCGGGCTTTCGCCCTGCCGAAAAACGGGGAGGGGTAATCATGTCGATTCTGATGTCGATTTTCCTCGGACTTATCCAGGGAATAACTGAATTCCTGCCGGTGTCGAGCTCCGGCCACCTTTCCATTTTCCAGAACCTGTTCAAGCTCAACGTTGCCTCGGAGGACCATCTCCTCTTTGACGTGCTTCTCCATCTCGGCACTCTGGCCGCCATCTTCGTGGTCTACTGGAAGGACATAAAGTCCATCGTGCCGGAGTCCGTCGCCGCCATCACCGGCCGGGACGAGGAGGAGAACTCCGACGGGCGCCTTTCCGTGGGCGCGAGGACCATGGTGCTCATCGTGGCGGCTACTCTGCCCCTGCTGCTCATAGTGCCCTTCAAGAGCAGGATTGAGGGCCTTTTCAACAACCTGTCCTTCGTGGGCTTCGCCCTGGTCATAACCGGCTCGCTGCTCTTCGTCAGCACGAAGCTGACGTTGGGCAGAAAGAACGAGAAGACCTCCACGATAGTGGACGCCCTCATCGTCGGACTGGGCCAGGCGCTGGCCCTTATCCCCGGCCTGAGCCGTTCCGGGACCACCATCACCGTGGGGCTTGCCCGGGGCTTCAGAAGGGATTTCGCGGTGAAGTTCTCCTTCCTCATGTCCATACCCGCCGTGCTCGGCTCCGTGCTGCTGACGCTTGTCGACGCGCTGAGGGCAGGCATCGTGTGGAAGAACGTTCCCGCCTACATACTGGGCATGGTCGTAGCCGCCGTTACCGGCTACTTCGCCCTGAGATTTTTGAAGCAGACTATCGAAAAGATAGGCTTCAAGGGCTACGCCTACTACTGCTGGGGCCTGGGCGCGCTCGTGTTCATCCTCGGATTCATATTCTGAGATAATTATCTGAAGCGGACGAGCCCCCTGCTGCGACGGGGGGCTTTGTCATAATCAAGCTGTGGAGGTTTCAATGGCTCAGACGAAGAAAAAAACCGCAAAGACCGGCGGCGGGAAGAGTACCGCCTCAAAGAAGGCCGGGGCGCAGCAGGTCATAAGACCGTCCTATATACGGGAGATATTCGCCCTGGTGTGCGTGCTGCTGGCGGCCTTCGCGTTTTTGGGCTTTTTTGATAAATACAGCGACGCCACGTTCATCCGCCTTTACTGCGGACTCGTGAAGGGCGTCGTAGGCCGGGGATTCTATTTTTTCCCTCCGGCCCTGCTGCTCTGCGCCGCGGTGCTGCTTGTCAGAAAGCATGAGAGCGCCGCGTGGCGCGTTACAAGCGCTCTGCTGATACCCGTGGCGGCAGGCGGCTTCTATCAGGTGTTCGGCAAGCCCGTAAACGAGTCCTTCTTCGGTATGTTCCCCGTGCTGTGGCGCAGCGGGCAGGCCCTTTCCGGCGGCGGAGCCGTCAGCGGCGCAGTGGCCGTCCTGTTTATGAAATGGTTCTCGAAGCCCGGCGCGGTAATAATATTCGTCTGCATTTCCGCGTTCCTGCTGCTGGTGCTGTTCGGCCGGCAGATAGCCACCGCCGTCAGGCGCATGCGTCAGCGGCTGGAGGACGAGCGCATCCTCGCCGCCGAGCGGGCCGAGCGCGAGGCCGCGGAGGCCGCGGCAAGACCGAAGGTCACCAAGCCCGCCGCCGCCAGGATAGCGGCGGAGACCCGTTCACGCCGCCGCGCCATCGACATACCGATGGACGGTGAGGAGGGGGAAGAGGAGGAACCCGCGAAGCCGAAGAACGGCCTGTTCGCCCCCAATCCCGACGCCGTAACGCCTGACATGGTCATCACCGGACGGGGCAAAAAGGATAAGACCGCCGCGCCGACGCCGGCGCCGGTCGTCGAGGAAGAGCGGCCGGAACCCGAACCCTCCGCTCCGGAGACGCCGGAGGAGCCGGTGCCCGACTACACCGAGGAACTGCCCGCCGACCCCATCGGCGCCATGAAGGCGAAGATCCGGCCCATACAGAAAACTCCCGCTGCCCAGACCCCTGCCGCCGCCCAGAAGAAGGAGCCGGAAAAGACGGACGTGGCCAGCGAGCAGGAGAGTATAGCAAAGCTCATA
>JAEETR010000214.1 GCA_016286595.1 Oscillospiraceae bacterium
AGCCATCTTTAGCCAAAACGAAAAGACCGCCTGCCGTGGCGGTCTTTTCGTTTTGATCGATTTTTATTGCCCTGTTTGTTCCGGCGTATTATAATGAAAAACCGTAAGACGGAAAGGTGATATCGCGTAATTACTTCAGTATTGCCGGCGGCGCTCATATTCCGGCCGGCTGTTCCGCAGAAGGACCGGAGAAAACGGAGGACGTCATGGATTCACTGGTGAAGACAGTTTATATAAAAAACGGTGAGATGGATTATATCCGTTTCGGCAAAGAGGACGGCGAAAAGCTGGTAATACTTCCCGGCCTGGCTCTGAAGAGCGTTATGGGCTCTGCGCAGGGGATCATCGCGGCTTACTCCCTTCCGGCGAAGGATCACGACGTGTATCTCTTCGACCATATCCGCCAGGAACCGGAGGGCTATGACATCCGGACCATGGCCGCCGATACGCTGGCAGCCTTTGACGTGCTGGGGCTGGAGCACGTGCATATAATGGGAGTGTCCCTGGGCGGTGTGATCGCCCAGCAGATCGCGCTGGACGCGCCGGAGCGTGTGTCGAGCCTTGTACTATGCTCCACTGCCATGAGCACCGGCCGCGCCGACCCCGCCTTATTCGATGAATGGGAACGCCTGGCCCGGGAGAAGGACGCCCCCGCGCTGATGGACGCCTTCGGTAAGATAGTTTACAGCCCGGAGTTCTATGAACAGTACCGGGATATCATCGCTGCCGCCGGAGACGGCGCGACGGAGTTGGATTATAACAACTTTCTCACGACCCTGGCCGCGGTCAGGGGTTTCGACGTCCGGGACAGAGCAAAGGAGATATCCTGTCCGGTGCTGGTCCTGGCTGCCGAAGGGGACCGGCTGTTGGGCGTTCAGAGTGCTTACGATATGATCGCAGCGCTGAACTGCGGACACTTCATATATGAGGGATATTCCCACGCTGTTTACGACGAAGCGCCGGATTTCCTTACCCACGTCACCGGGTTCCTGTCGGAGATAGAATAACAATAAGAAACGGCCGCCCTGAAGGACGGCCGTTTTTGTGTTTTACGCCTTTCTTCTGAACAGCTGCACCCCGCAATGGCGGCCTGCGGGCATGCTGTCAAGGCCTGCGATTTCGGCATGGCGCATGCCGAAATCCTGCTCAACGAGTTCAAATTCCATATTATCATCTCCTGTATCGCTTTTTATTGTACCATACTATCGCGCCACGCTCCGACAATGATCAAGCGGGTATTCACATTTCAGGAGTTTGTGTTATAATATGTTATGTTAACGACGCGGGAATGCGTCGAAAGGAAAACGTGCTTCATTTGAAAGGAGAAAACATAATGAACAGAGCCTGTGAATTTCTGAAGAACGCCGGTACTTATTATCTGGCTACCGTGGAGGGCGATCAGCCCCGGGTGCGCCCCTTCGGCACCGCTCACATTTTTGAGGACAAGCTGTACATCCAGACCGGCCTGAAGAAGGACTGTGCCAAGCAGCTGCTGGCCAACCCCAAGGCCGAGATCTGCGCCTTCAAGGACGGCAAGTGGATCCGCATCGCCGGCGAACTCGTTCTGGACGAGAGGATAGAGGCCCAGAAGTCCATGCTGGACGCGTATCCCAACCTGCGCCGCATGTACGCCGAGGGCGACGGCAACACCGCCGTGTTCTATTTCAAAAACGCCACAGCCACCATCTCCAGCTTCACCGACGCCCCTGAGACCTTCACCTTCTGAGTTTGAAAAATGCAAAAGGCCGGCAGTTTGATCGAACTGCCGGCCTTTTTATTACTGTCACCCGGTGGTTATACGGCTCAATTCCAGTATCTCTCCGTTTCTGACGAGGTCGAGAAAGACGTCAAGGAATACCGGATCGAACTGTATTCCGCGGTATTTCTCCATCTCTGCAATGATGGTCTCGATAGGAAGGGCTTTGCGGTAGATACGGTCGGAATACATGGCGTCAAAGGCGTCGGTGATGGCGATTATCCGGGCGTTTTCCGGTATGGCGTTTCCCGCGGCGCCGGAGGGATATCCGCTGCCGTCGAAACGCTCGTGGTGATACATGGCGGCCTCGGCAGCCTCCTTCATATCCTCAAGCTCGTTGAGGATGCCCTGACCGATAAGGGTGTGGGACTTGATCGTGCCGTACTCGTCGGAGGTCAGGCGGCCCGGTTTGTTCAGGACCGTATCCGGCACGCCGATCTTGCCTATGTCGTGCAGCAGCGCGTCCCGCTGGAGTTCAGCCTTGCGTTTTTCATCCCATCCCAGCTTCTCCGCCAGCGCCACGGCGTACTCCGAGACCCGCAGGGAGTGGCCGTTGGTGTACTTGTCCTTTGCGTCTATGGCCCGTGCCAGCGTCAGCACCATCTCGTCGGACATGCGCTGCAGCTTGTCGGCCCGCTCCGTGGCATAGCGGGTCTGTTTTTTAACCTCCGCGTTGAGCATCTTCGTATACTCTATCTCCACCAGCACGCTCTCGTGGTACTGGGTCATGGATACCGCCATCAAAGCCAGCATGCACATGTACATTATGGGGTATCTGTTCATGAAGGTCACGGAGTAGAACTGACCGAAATGAGCCCGCAGCGGCGTATAGAACATCACTATCACGAGTATCTCCACGTAAACGGAGATGAGGATGCCGTATTTCACGCTCATGAAATAGCAGATCAAAAGCGGCATTATCATGGTCCACAATATGGCAAAGCCCTCGTTGGCGCCGCTTAATGCGTAGTACGTAAAGATGATTATTGAGATGATCGCCGACGCGATAACGGCGGGCTCGCGCTTTTTCCGAATCCTGG
Organism: Oscillospiraceae bacterium; assembly: GCA_016286595.1. GTDB lineage: Bacteria > Bacillota > Clostridia > Oscillospirales > Oscillospiraceae > RUG626. The sequence goes on from JAEETR010000214.1 coordinate 2,797, forward strand.
CGGAATAGACG
>JAEETR010000215.1 GCA_016286595.1 Oscillospiraceae bacterium
CGTTTCACGATAACGCCTCCTCTCTCAAAAAAGTACGGGCAGGTTTTCTGCCCGTACTTCTCATTCGAATCGTTTACACCAGAGCGTTAGCCCACGCCTCGCAGGCGGCGATGTGCTCATCCCGTCCGGCGGGGGTGCCGGACTTGGCCAGGATATACACCTTCACCTTCGGCTCGGTGCCGGAGGGCCGGACGATGACAACGGTGCCGTCTTCAAGGACGTAGCTGAGAACGTCGGAATCCTTCAGCTCCATGGACTCGCACTTGCCGGTGGCGGCATCCTTCACGGTGCCGTCCCGATAGTCCCTGTACTGGGCCACGGCCACGCCGCCGATCTCCTTCGGAGGATCGGAGCGCTGTCCGGCCATCATGGCCTTCATCCGCTCCTGGGCGCCGAAGCCGGTCATCTCAAGGCTGACTGTCTTCTCGCCGTAATAGCCGTACTTCTTGAACAGCTCCTCCAGCGCGTCGGTGAGGAGGATGCCCTGACGGGAGTACCAGGCCGCCATCTGGGAGAACACCAGGGCGGCGGTGACGGCGTCCTTGTCCCGGACGAAGTCGCCCATCATGTAGCCGTAGCTCTCCTCGGCGCCGAAGATGACCTTGCCCTCGCCGGAGTTCTCAAGGGCGTCCTTCTTCTCGGCGATGAACTTGAAGCCGGTGAAGGTGTCGAAGCACTCCACGCCCTGGGCGTTGGCCACGGCCTTTATAAGCTCGGTGGTGACGATGGATTTCAGCGCCACCGGCTTTTCCGGCAGGGCGCCTGTGCGCTTCAGACCGGCGATGAGATAGTCAAGGCCCAGAGCGCCCGCCTGGTTGCCGGTGACGGTGACGAACTTGCCGTCCCGGCCGCGGATCATCATGCCCACGCGGTCGGCGTCGGGGTCGGTGCCGATGATGAAGTCCGCCCCCACCCTGTCGGCCAGCTCTATGGCCAGCTTAAAGCCCTCGGGGTACTCGGGGTTGGGGTACTTCACGGTGGGGAAGCGGCCGTCGGGCTCGGCCTGCTCCGGCACTATATACACGTGCTTTGCGCCCATTCTCTTCAGCGCCTCGGGCACCAGACGGTAGCCCGTGCCGTGGAAGGGGGTGTAGACCATCTTGAAGCTGTCGTCCCCCAGGGCCTCCGGGTCGGCGATTTTGGCAAGGTCGGTGCAGCACTTGAGGAACGCCTCGTCGGTCTCCTCGCCCATTACGGTGATAAGACCCTTTTTCACGGCCTCGTCGTAATCCATGGTCTTAACGTCGTCGAACATGTCTATCTCGGCCATCTTGGCGGCCACGGCGTCGGCGTGCTTCGGGGGCAGCTGGGCGCCGTCGGACCAGTAGACCTTGTAGCCGTTGTACTCCATGGGGTTGTGGCTGGCGGTGATGTTTATGCCGGCGGTGCAGCCGTAGTACCGGATGGCGAAGCTAAGCTCCGGCGTGGGCCGCAGCGACTCGAAGATGCGCACGTTGATGCCGTTGGCCGCCATGACACAGGCGGACTGTACGGCGAATTCCTGGGAGTTGAGGCGGCTGTCGCAGCACACGGCCACGCCGGCCTTCGCCGCGGCCTCACCCTCCTCCAGCACCACCTGGGCGAAGGCCTGGGTGGTATGGCGCACCACGTAGATGTTCATTCTGGCGGTGCCTGCGGCCATAACGCCACGCAGGCCCGCGGTGCCGAAGGAAAGATTGCCGCCGAAGCGGTCCTTCAGCTCGTCCTCGTCGGTGATGGCGGCCAGTTCGCGCTTGAAGCTGTCGTCCACCACGGGGGAGTTCATCCATTTCTCACAGACGTCTTTATAGCTCATCGCTGCACCTCTTCGTTATTGTCTTCTCCTTCGGAGAGCTCTTCATATCCCTCTTCCGCCTGGGCGGAAAGATCCGTACTCAAAATGTTCCGCGCGTCGTCCACCATGGTGGCGGGCACGTAGAGGTCGGTGCCCGTGGGGGCGAAGCCCATCACCACCTCCGCCAGTTCACCGTTGTTGGGCAGACGGTACAGCACGGGGATGTCGTAGGCCCGCAGGAGGTTTATCTCCATGTCCGTCTCCAGCCGTCCGCTCACGTGCTCCAGGAACACGGGCTCCACGGCCTCGCCGCTGTCGTCCAGCGGCCACGCCGGGCCCCGCTCCCGTCCGATGTGATAATCCTTGAGCGCCACGCTCTCACCTCGCTTCACTTGTGATACCTGCTCCCGGCGTTGATGGAAAACGCCCGGTAAAGCTGCTCCAGCAGCATTATTCGCGCCAGATGGTGGGGGAACGTCATCCGCGACATGGATATCCGCTCGTCCGCGGCCTTTTTCACCGCCTCGTCCATGCCGTCGGACCCGCCGATGATGAAGCACAGCCTCGACGCGCCGGAAAGGGCGGCGTCGTCCAGCTTCCCGGCCAGCTCCTCGGAGGACAGTTCCCTCCCCTCGACGCACAGGGCGAATACCCTCGCCCCGGCAGGGATGGCGGCGGCGATAGCCTCCGCCTCCTTCTTCAGCGCGGCGGCCGTCTGGGCGGGGGAGGGCTTTTCCGGGCGGTACGCCTCGTTCAGCTCCCGCACCGTGACCCGGCACCAGGCCCCCAGCCGCTTTATGTACTCGTCGGCGGCCTGCTGATAGAATTTCTCCTTCAGCCTGCCCACACAGATTATCGTTACGTCCATCTCTTCACAACACAGCAAGGGGGCGC
>JAEETR010000216.1 GCA_016286595.1 Oscillospiraceae bacterium
ATTTTTGTGCTCCTTATTATGCTCTCAATGCTGCCACATTACTTGTAAAGTAATAATATACCACTTTCTCCTACATATCAAGCAAACGCGCACCAATACTATGTGTATTGACGCGCGCTTGCAGCCTCTTTTTTGTTTTTTGCTTATTACTTCAGTAAATTGTCGAAATTGTTCCAATATATTTCCTCAAGGACCCTGTCGGGCAGTCCCAGCGACTCCAGCATGTTCATCTCCTGTCCGTAGTCCCCCATGGGATAGTCGGAGGCGAAGAATATGTGGGTGTTGTCGAACAGCTCAAAGCCCTTTTTTATGGGCTCCAGCCCGCCTGTGGCATGGGTGGAGCTGGTGTCGAAATACACGTTGGGCAGATTCAGGCATTCCCGGGCCTCCTGCCACTGGCTCCAGCCGCCGAAGTGGGCGCCGATGAAGCGCATATCCGGGAACATCTTTGCCAGCCGGGCCATGCGCCGGGGGTGGGAATAGTCGTACCTGTAATCGCCGTTGTGGGAGATGAGGAACATGTCGAGATCATTCAGTGCGCGGTACATGGGCATGAGCCTTTCGTCGTCCATGGCGAAGCCCTGGATGTCCGGGTGCAGCTTCACGCCCCGCAGTCCCAGGGAGCGCATCCGCTCCACCTCCGCCGCCTGGTCCCCGAAATCGACGTGCATGGTGCCCACGCCCACGAACTGCGGGTGAGCGGCGCACTGGGCGGCTATGAAGTTGTTTATGGACTGCACCTGATGGGCGGTGGTGGCGGTGGAAAAGACCATGAACCGCTCCACCCCGTGCTTTGCCCCGGCCTCCAGCAGTCCCTCCACGGTGCCGCTGCCGTATATGGGCACGTCAAAGTAGAAGCGGCTGGTGGCCTTCACGGCCGCCGGGGCTATCTTGTCGGGGAATATGTGGGCGTGAGTATCCGCTATTTTCATCGTGGGTGAAAAAGTTTCCTGAAACGCTTATTTGTTGTCGATATGGACGTTGATGTGGTCGTAGGTCATGGACACGCCGTTGTCTGCGAAGGCCTTGCGAACGGCCTCGGTGACGGCGGCGGCGCCGCCCAGATAGTCGCCGCTCTTCGTCCAGTAACGCAGGATGTAGGCGATGCTGGAGTTGCGGTACTCGGAGAGCATGGCAACGGGGGCCGGATCGGTGAGGATCACGGGCACGGCGGCGGCGGCGTCAAGCAATGCCTTCTTCACGGCCTCGGTGTCCTCGGTATAGGCGGCGGTGATCACCACGTCGTTCCTGCGCAGGGGGTTGGCGGAGGCGTTGGTGATGCGGCTGGAAATAACGTCGGAGTTGGGGATGTGGATGACCCTGTTGTCAAGGGTGGTGAGGGTGGTGTAGAAAAGACCGATCTTGGTGATGGCGCCGGCGGTGCCGCCGATCTCCACCACGTCGCCTATGGAGAAGGGATGGGTGCCGATTACGGTGAAGCCGGAGAACAGGTTGCCCAGGATATTCTGCAGCGACAGGGACAGCGCCAGACCTGCGATGCTGACCACGGCCACGAGGGACGCGGTCTCGATGCCCAGCTTGCCGCACACGATGATGATGGCTATAACCCACAGGATTATGTCGATGCCGGTGTGAAGGAAGCCTCTGATGGCGGGATCGAGCTTGCTCTTGTCGAGCACGCGCTTGGCCACGTTCTGCAGAATCCTGATGACTATGATGCAGATGATGAGATAGACGACCGCCATGAGAATGTCGCCCAGGGTAAGGGAGCCGATGCTTATGCTGTTGAGCTTGTCCATTTTCTTTCCTCCTTGATAAATTCAGTCGTTGTCGAGATGAGCAAGATCGTAAGGCGTCTGCTGATAAACGAAGTAGTTGAGCCAGTTGGAGTAGAGAAGATTTGCGTGGGCCCGCCAGGTGAACATTGGGGGCCTGGTCTCGTCGTCGTCCGGGAAATAGTTCTTCGGGATCTCTATGGGCAGTCCCGCATTTTTGTCGCGCAGGTACTCGTTTTTCAGGGTGTCGGCGTCGTACTCGGAGTGGCCGGTGATGAACACCTGCCGTCCGCCCTTGGTGAACATGGCGTAGATGCCGGCCTCCTCGGAGGAGGCGAGTATCCTTATCTCCGGCACCTTCTCCACGTCCTCCCTGCGGATGGTGGTGTGGCGGGAGTGGGGCACCATGAACACCTCGTCGAAGCCCCTCATGAGGATGGGGTTCTTATACTCTATTCTGTGGGGGAATACGCCGAAAAGCTTCTTCTCAAGGGGATATTTGGGTATGCCGTAGTGGTAGTAAAGGCCGGCCTGCGCTCCCCAGCAGATATGGAAGGTGCTGTAAACGTTCGTCTTGGACCACTCCATTATCCGGCAAAGCTCGTCCCAGTAGTCCACCTCCTCGAACTCCATCTGCTCCACGGGGGCGCCGGTGATGATAAGTCCGTCGTACCGCTGATCGCGGATCTCGTCGAAGGTCTTGTAGAAGGCCAGCATGTGCTCCTCGGAGGTGTGGGTGGCCTTGTGGCTGGTGGTCTGCACCAGGTCCAGCTCCACCTGCAGGGGCGTGTTGCCCAGCAGGCGGGAAAGCTGCGTCTCGGTGGCCACCTTGGTGGGCATGAGGTTGAGAAGGGCGATGCGCAGGGGGCGGATGTCCTGGGTGGTGGCCCGGGTCTCCGTCATTACGAATATATTCTCCTCCGCCAGAGTATGGGCGGCGGGCAGTCCGTTAGGTATCTTGATGGGCATTTTTCCGTCTCCTCGGGTCAGATATTTGCCAGAGCGTTTTCGATGTCGGCGATGAGGTCAGCGGCGTCCTCCAGTCCGCAGGAGAAGCGCACCAGGTCGGGGCTCACGCCGGCGGCGGCCAGCTCCGCGTCGTTCATCTGGCGGTGGGTGGCGCTGGCGGGGTGCAGGCAGCAGGTGCGGGCGTCGGCCACGTGGGTCTCGATGGCGGCCACGCGAAGGCCAGCCATGAACTTTTCGGCGGCGGCGCGTCCGCCCTTCACGCCGAAGGACACCACGCCGCAGGTACCGCCGGGCATATACTTTCTGGCCACGTCGTAATATTTGTCGCCCTCGAGGCCGGGATAGGTCACCCACGCCACCTTGTCATTGCCGGCAAGATACTTCGCCACGGCAAGAGCGTTCTCGCAGTGCCGCTTCACCCTCACGTGGAGGCTTTCCAGCCCCAGATTGAGGTAGAAGGCGTTCTGCGGCGACTGGATGGAGCCGAAGTCCCGCATGAGCTGGGCGGTGCACTTGGTGATGAAGGCCCCTTCAAGGCCGAACTTCTCGGTATAGGTGATGCCGTGATAGCTCTCGTCGGGGGTGGTGAGGCCGGGGAACTTGTCGTTGGCGGCCCAGTTGAATCTGCCGGAGTCCACGATGCACCCGCCCACGCCCGCGGCGTGGCCGTCCATGTACTTGGTGGTGGAGTGGGTAACGATGTCGGCGCCCCACTCGAAGGGCCGGCAGTTTATGGGGGTGGCGAAGGTGTTGTCAACGATAAGGGGCACGCCGTGAGCGTGGGCGGCCTTGGCGAATTTCTCAATGTCGAGCACAGTCAGGGCGGGGTTGGCGATGGTCTCGCCGAAAACGGCCTTCGTATTGGGGCGGAAGGCCGCCTCCAGCTCCTCTTCGGAGCAGTCGGGGGACACGAAGGTGAAATCGATGCCCATGCGCTTCATGGTCACGGCAAACAGGTTGTAGGTGCCGCCGTAGATGCTGGAGGAGGACACCACGTGGTCCCCGCAGGAGGCGATGTTGAACACCGCGTAGAAATTGGCGGCCTGACCGGAGGAGGTCAGCATGGCGGCGGTGCCGCCCTCAAGGTCGGCTATCTTGGCGGCCACGTAATCGTTGGTGGGGTTCTGAAGGCGGGTGTAGAAATAGCCGCTGGCCTCCAGATCGAAGAGCTTGCCCATATCCTCCGAGGTGTCGTACTTGAAGGTGGTGCTCTGGATTATGGGTATCTGACGGGGCTCGCCGTTGCCCGGTGTATAGCCCGCCTGAACGCAGCGGGTGCCGATTCCCTTTTTCATTTTTATCTCCTTATATCTCGTCTGACGCCGGCGGTTTTCTCCGGCGGTTTTTTATTCGCAGCGGTGTTTTTTCCTCGTGATTACTATATACGCGCCATGGTCTTTTGTCAAGGAAAGCGCCGGGGCACAATGGCGATATACACTTGTAAAGCGCCGAAATATTGTGTATAATGACCTATCACCTTATTTACCACCAATTTTCAGGAAGTGACAGTATGGACGAGAGCAAAAACTTTATCGAACAGTTCATCGAGGAGGACATCGCACCCGGCGGCGCGTACTACGGCCGCCAGGTCCACACCCGTTTCCCGCCGGAGCCCAACGGCTACCTGCACATCGGCCACTGCAAGGCCCTGTGCATAGATTTCGGCATGGCGGAGAAGTTCGGCGGCATAACCAACCTCCGCTTTGACGACACCAACCCCGCCAAGGAGGACACCGAGTTCGTGGACGCCATCCAGCAGGATATCCACTGGCTGGGCTTTGACTGGGGCGACAGGATGTTCTACGGCTCCGACTACTTTGAAAAGACCTACGAGCTGGCGGTGGCTCTGATAAAGAAGGGTCTTGCCTACGTGTGCGAGCTGACCCCCGAGCAGTTCCGGGAATACCGGGGCGACGTGGGCAGGCCCGCCGTAAGCCCCTGGAGAGACCGTCCCGTCGAGGAAAGCCTCGACCTCTTCCAGAGGATGAAAAACGGCGAGTTCCCCGAGGGCAAGTACACCCTCCGGGCGAAGATAGACCTGGCAAGCGGCAACTTCAACATGCGGGACCCCGTTCTCTACCGTATCCGCTACATCGAGCACCACCGTCAGGGAAACAAGTGGTGCATATACCCCATGTACGACTTCGCCCACCCCATTCAGGACGCGCTGGAGGGCATAACCCACTCCCTGTGCTCCCTTGAGTACGAGGACCACCGTCCCCTTTACAACTGGGTCATCGAGAACACCGACGTGCCCTCCACTCCCCGGCAGATAGAGTTCGCCCGGCTGGGCATAAACTACACCGTCATGTCCAAGCGCAAGCTCCGCCGTCTGGTGGAGGAGGGCCTGGTGGACGGCTGGGACGACCCCAGGATGCCCACGCTGTGCGGCCTGCGCCGCAGAGGCTATACTCCCTTCTCCATCCGGGATTTCGCCGAGAGGATAGGCGTGGCGAAGGTCAACTCCACCGTGGAGTATTCCCTGCTTGAGGCCTGCCTGCGGGACGATCTGAACGCCCACGCCCCCCGCCGCATGGCGGTGCTGCGCCCGGTGAAGCTGACCGTTACCAACTATCCCGAGGGTCAGACCGAGTATTTCGACGTGGAGAACAATCCCAACGACGAGTCCGCGGGAAGCCGGCCCGTGTCCTTCTCCCGCGATCTGTGGGTGGAGGCCGACGACTTCATGGAGGAGCCCGTAAAGAAGTACAACCGCCTGTACCCCGGCAACGAGGTGCGGCTCAAGGGCGCCTACGTTGTGAAGTGCACCGGCTGCGTCAAGGACGCGGACGGCAACGTCACCGAGGTGCTGTGCACCTACGACCCGGAGACGAAGGGCGGCAACACCCCCGACGGCCGGAAGGTCCGGGGCACCATACACTGGGTCAACGCCGGCGACGCCGTGGACTTTGAGGCGCGGCTGTACTCCAATCTGTTCTCCGACCCCAACCCCGACGCGCTGGAGGACTACATGACCGGCCTCAACCCCGACTCTCTCGAGATCCTCACCGGCTGCAAGGGCGAGAGGGCCCTTGCCGAGGTGACCAGAGCCGAGCCCGGCATGACCAGCCAGTCCTTCCAGTTCCTGCGTCTGGGCTATTTCAGCGCGGACAACAAGGACTTCACCCCGGAGCACCCCGTATTCAACCGGGCCGTGGCTCTCAAGGACAGCTTCAACAGATAAGGCCTGTTTCCCCTGCGCCGGGTTCATAAAGGATCTGGACAAGATCAGATAACTGCCGCAAAAAGTTCCATAATACCGAAAGAGAGCCCTTATCGGCTCTCTTTTCGTTTCATTTTGCCGTTGCTTTATTCCCCCGGCTGTGATAATATGTCACTCGTTCGCCGACCCGTATGCAAGAGGTGCGCCCATGGAAGCAAAAACCGACTATCAGAAAAAGATGGAGGAGCTCATCTCCGCCCTGCCGGAGACAGAGCGGCCCCGCCTTCTCATGCACTCCTGCTGCGCCCCCTGCACCAGCGCCGTGCTGGAACGGGTTGTCCCCCGCTTCGACGTGACGCTTCTCTACTTCAACCCCAACATCATGCCCCGTTCCGAGTATGAACGGCGGGCCGCCGAGTACCCGAAGCTGCTGCGGGCCGCGGGGCTGGAGAGCGCGGTTGACATAATATACTGCGACTACGACGACAGCGTCTATCTCGCCGCCGTGAAGGGTCTTGACAATGAGCCCGAGGGCGGGTCGCGCTGCACCGTGTGCTACGGTCTGCGCCTCTCCGAGACGGCGAAACGGGCGGCGGAGGGCGGCTTCGACTACTTCTGCACCACCCTGACCGTCTCCCCCCACAAGGACGCCCGGCGCATAAACGATATAGGCGCGGCCCTGTCGGAGAGGACGGGCGTAAAATGGTTGTGGTCCGACTTCAAGAAGAGGGACGGCTATCTGCGCTCCATCAGGCTCAGTCAGGAATACGGCCTTTACCGGCAGAACTACTGCGGCTGCGTTTTCTCTCACGCGCCGGAAACGTGATTTTTCCTTATAAAATCCGACCGGTTTCCACACCCGGTCGTAAATAACGAAAATGGAGAATGAAAAAATGAAGATCACTACAAAAAAGATCGTGTTCGGCGCCATGGTGGCGGCCGTCTACGCCGCGCTGACGATGCTCCTGGCACCCATCAGCTACGGGCCGCTGCAGTTCCGGGTTTCGGAGGCGCTGTGCATCCTGCCCTGGTTCTTCCCCTGGAGCAGCTGGGGACTGTTCTTCGGCTGCGTCATCGCCAACCTCATCAGCGCCGCAGGACCGCTGGACGTGATATTCGGCTCTCTGGCCACCCTGGGCGCGGCGCTGTGCACCGCCTTCATCGGCCGGAAGAACAAAGACAGCCTCGGCCGCCAGATAGCCGGGTGCTTCATGCCCGTCATATGGAACGCCGTCATCGTAGGCGCGGTGCTGGCCTGGACCGGCAGCGCAAATCACGACGCCTTCGTCATGAGCTGGGCAATCATCGGCCTGGAGGTGGGCGTCGGCGAGCTGGCAGTGATGTACGTCATCGGTCTGCCGCTGATCCGTCTGCTGCCCAGAACGAAGGTATGGGCCGGGATCAAAAAGCTGGTACAGTGATATATACCGCAGCAAAAAACGGGTGCCGTGGGAACGGCACCCGCTTTTATTCTTTCCCGCTTACTTTACGAACTCCACGGTCTCGTCAAGAGGCTTTCTCTTGGTGTGGTTCTCGCCGGGGCCGGCGGCGGCGTAGCCCACCGGCAGGAAGGCGGCGGGGATAAGGTCCCGGGACTTCAGGTCGAAGACCTTCTCGGTGACGGCCTTGTCGAAGCGGCCCACCCAGCAGCTGCCCAGACCCAGGTCGGCGGCCTTGAGCATCATGTGCGTGGTGGTGATGGAGGCATCCATCAGCGGGAAGTTGACGCCGCTCATGCCCTCCAGCTGCTTTTTAAGCTCCTCGGCGGTCTGGCGGTAGCAGATGATGAACACCACCGGGGCGCCGAAGGTGCAGGGAGAGCACTCGGCGGCCTTTTTCAGCGCCTCCTCGCCCTGACAGACGAATATGTACTGGTTCTGACGGTTGGCGGCGGTGGGGGCGATGCGCCCGGCCTCCAGTATGGCCGCCACGTCCGCCTCGGAAACGGGCTTATCCTCGTAGGCGCGGGCGGAATAGCGGTCCTCTATGACCTTCTGGAACTCCATAACTGTTCATCCTTATCGGATCTGTGATAGTTATAATATACCGCGAAACGCGTCCGGTGTAAAGCGCGGTCACTCCCCTTTTTTCTTCGGGAACAGCAGAAGCCCCGAGCGCTTGAGGATGGGGAAAAGCGCCAGGAAGAATATGCTGGCGGCCACGGCGCCCACTATGGCGTTGACGAAGGTGGTGGCCGCGCCCATCTTGGACAGGGCCGCCGCCATCTCCTGGGGTATGCCGAACAGATACTTCTTGTAGAAATAGCCGAACAGCGGGTCCGCCACCACGTTGAAGCCCAGGGACGCGGCGCTGGCCGCCACGGTGGCTGCGGTGAGGCGCTTGCCCGACGTGTTCTCATCGGCCTTGAAAAGGCCGTGGAACACCCACCCGGCGATGAGGCCGATGAGCAGCTTGAGTATGAATGTCTTGGGGGCGCTGGTGATATAGCCGGAGGTCAGGTCGGCGATGGTCAGTCCCACCGCGCCGGCAAGACCGCCCCACACCGGTCCCAGCAGCAGTGCCGCCAGCACCACGAAGGCGTTGCCGAAGTGGAAGGCCGTCCGTTCGGTGCCCACGGGGATGTCTATGCGGAAAAACTGGAAGCCCACGTAGGCCAGCGCGGCCAGCAGGGCCGCCTGAGCCAGCTTTTTGACGTTCGTATTGGTTGACATAATTATTTCCCTCCTTACGGGACTTGACTTGATGACGTGACGCATTATACAATCATTATGGCATTGTCACAATGTCCAATTTTGATTATTTTAAGGAGGCCAGATCGTGCTGACCTATGACCTTGACGGCGCCCGGGGGGAGCTGGGCCGGTCCCTCTACGCCCATATACGGGCGGACATACTGTCCGGCGCGCTGCGCAGCGGGGACAGACTTCCCTCCAAAAGAGAACTTTCCGACCACCTGCAGATAAGCAAGACCACGGTGGAGAGCGCCTACTATCAGCTGGCCACCGAGGGGTATATCCGCGCCGAGACACGGCGGGGCTACTTCGTGGAGGAAGTTGACACCGCCCGTGCGGCCCTGGCGCCCCCGGCCTCCCGTCCGGTACGGGCTCCGGCGGAGGGACGGCGGTGGAGGGCGGACCTGACCGGCTCCACGGTGGAGTCGGACCTTTTTCCCTTCTCCGTGTGGGCCCGTCTGACGCGCCGGGAGCTGACGGAGCATTCCCGGGAGATACTTGAGACCGTCCCCGCCAACGGCACCGCGCCTCTGCGGCGGGCGGTTTCGGACTATCTCTACCGCTCCCGGGGCATGTCCGCCCCGCCGGACAACATCGTCATCGGCGCCGGGACGGAGTACCTGTACGGCATCATAATAAAGCTGCTGGGACTGGACCTGACCTACGCGGTGGAGGAGCCGGGATACCAGAAGATACGGCAGATTTACAGCGCCAACGGCGTAAGGTGCGCCGGTATCGCCACCGACGGCGGCGGCATGGACGTGGAGGCCCTTCGCCGCAGCGGAGCCCAGGCGGTGCACCTGTCCCCCTCCCACAACTTCCCCACCGGCGTGGTGACGCCGGTGCGGCGGCGGCAGGAGCTGCTGCGCTGGGCCGGAGAGGGCCGGTACGTCATCGAGGACGATTACGACTGCGAGTTCCGCATGGCGGGGCGGCCCCTGCCCGCGCTGCAGAGTATAGACACCCACGGAAGGGTCATATACGTCAACACCTTTTCAAAGACGCTGGCCCCCTCCATGCGCATAAGCTATATGGTGCTGCCGGAGGAGCTTATGGCCCGGTTCTGGCGAAATCTGGGCTTCTACTCCTGCGCCGTGTGCGGCTTCGAGCAGTACACCCTGGCGTCGTTCCTGGACGAGGGTCATTTCGAGCGCCACGTGTCCCGGATGAAGAAGCACTACCGCTCCGTGCGGGACGAGCTGCTTGAGGCGGTGGCGCCCTTCGCCGCGGACGGGAGGGTGACCGTCGGCGAGAAGGAGGCGGGGCTCCACTTTCTTATGACGGTGAACTCCCCCCTGTCCCCGGAAAAGATACGCGCCGCCTTTGACGAGTCCGGCGTGGGCGTAAGCTTTCTGGACGGCTATTTCCGCGGCCGGGCTCCGGTGAGGGCAGCGCGCACGGCGGTTATGAACTATTCCTCTCTGGCCAGGGGCTCCGCCGGGGCCGTGGCCGAGGCCCTCGGGCGGTGTTTTTAGACCGAAAGCGCTTTATTTGTTCACAATTAAGTGGTATACTTATGATGTATTACTGTGGGCAACCGCTTCTGAAAGGAATTTTTACGATAAATGGGTCTTTTTGACAGGATATTCGGCTCCCGCAACGACAGGGAGCTTAAAAAGCTTGAGCAGATCGTCAGCAGGACGGAGGCGCTGGAGGACGAGTACAGAGCGTTGTCCGACGAGGAGCTCAAGGCCAAAACGCCTGAGTTCAAGTCACGCCTCCAGGCCGGGGAGACGCTGGACGACCTGCTGCCGGAGGCCTTCGCCACCGTGCGGGAGGCGGCGGACCGGGTGCTGGGCATGCGCCCGTTCCACGTGCAGCTCATCGGCGCGACGGTGCTGCATCAGGGCCGCATCGCCGAGATGAAGACCGGCGAGGGCAAGACCCTCGTGGCCCCCATCGCCGCCTACCTCAACGCTCTTGAGGGCAAGGGCGTGCACATCGTCACCGTCAACGACTACCTTGCCAAGCGCGACAGCGAGTGGATGGGCAAGGTGTTCCGGTTCCTGGGCATGAGCGTGGGCCTCATCATCCACGGCATGACCACCGACGAAAAGCGGCAGGCCTACTGGTCCGACGTGACCTACGGCACCAACAACGAGATAGGCTTTGACTATCTGCGCGACAACATGGCCATATACAAGGAGCAGATGGTGCAGCGGGATTTCCACTTCGCCATAGTAGACGAGGTGGACTCCATCCTCATCGACGAGGCCCGCACCCCCCTTATAATCTCCGGTCAGGGCGACGAGACCACCGACCTTTACCGCCGTGCCGACGACTTCGTGTGCACTCTGCGCAAGAAGGTCTACGCCACCACCGACGCCAAGACCGACACCTCCGACCTGGATACCGACGCGGACTACACCGTGGACGAGAAGGCCCGCACCGTCACGCTGACCCAGTCGGGCATATCGAAGGCCGAGGCCTTCTTCGGTCTTGAAAACTACGCCGATATCGAAAACGCCCCCCTCCCCCACCATATAAACCAGGCCCTCAGGGCCCCCGGCATAATGAAGAGGGACGTGGACTACGTGGTGAAGGACGACGAGATACTCATCGTGGACGAGTTCACCGGCCGCATAATGCTGGGCCGGCGCTACAACGAGGGTCTCCATCAGGCCATCGAGGCCAAGGAGCACGTGGACGTCAAGCGGGAGAACAAGACGCTGGCCACCATCACCTTCCAGAACTTCTTCCGTCTTTACAGAAAGCTGTCCGGCATGACCGGCACCGCCGCCACCGAGGCGGAGGAGTTCGAGGCCATATACAATCTGGACATAGTGGAGATACCCACCAACCGCCCTCTCATCCGCATCGACCATCCCGACTGCGTGTATAAGTCCGACGCGGGGAAAAACAGGGCCATCATCCGCCAGATAAAGGAGTGCCACGACAAGGGCCAGCCGGTGCTGGTGGGCACCATATCCATCGAGAAGAGCGAATATCTGTCCTCCCTGCTGAAAAAAGAGGGCATAAAGCACAACGTGCTCAACGCCAAACACCATGAGCAGGAGGCGGAGATAGTGGCTCAGGCCGGCAAGTTCGGCGCCGTGACCATCTCCACCAACATGGCCGGACGCGGCACCGACATCCTTCTGGGCGGCAACGCCGAGTATCTCGCCAAAAACGAGCTTAAAAAGGCGGGCTACGAGGACGAGGTCATCAACGAGGCCACCGGCTACGCCGACACCGACGACGAGCAGGTCATCGAGGCCCGGGCCCTCTTCGCCCAGAAGCTGGAGGAATACCGCAGGGTGACCCGGGAGGAGGCGAAGCGGGTCATTGACGTGGGCGGTCTTTTCATCCTGGGCACCGAGCGCCACGAGTCCCGGCGCATAGACAACCAGCTCCGGGGCCGCAGCGGCCGTCAGGGCGACCCGGGCGAGAGCCGCTTCTATATTGCCCTCACCGACGACATTATGCGTCTTTTCGGCGGCGACAGGATAATGTCCATCATGGACACCGTGGGCCTGGACGAGGACACCCCCATCGACCAGCGGATACTGTCCAACGCCATTGAGAACGCCCAGCGCCGCATCGAGAGCCGCAACTTCCAGATACGCAAGAACGTGCTGGAGTACGACGACGTGATGAACAAGCAGCGCGAGCTCATATATTCCGAGCGCCGCCAGGTGCTGGACGACGGCGACGTGAGCGAGAACATCAGGCAGATGATCTCCGACGTCATCGTCTCCACCGTCGCCGACGGCTTCAGCCAGCACGGCCGTCTGCCCGACAGGGCCGCCCTGGCCGACACGGTGAAGCCCTTTATGGGTCTTTTCCTCACCGCCGACGACCTGGCCGCCATACCCGACGCCGAGATCCCCCGTCTGACCGCCGAGAGTCTTTCCCGGCGCCTTGAAGAGATCGCCATGAGCGTCTACGGAGTCCGGGAGCAGGAGATCAACGCCGCCGCGCCCGCCGGCGCCGCCATGACGCGCGAGGTGGAGCGGGTGGTGCTGCTGCGTGTGGTGGACGAGTACTGGATGGACCACATCGACGCATGAGCGAGCTGCGGCAGGGCGTGGGCCTGCGGGCGTACGCCCAGGTCAACCCCGTTGACGAGTACAAGAAAGAGGGCTTCGACATGTTCGAGGCCATGATAAACGGCATAAAGGAAGAGGTAGTCAGGCGCATATTCACCGTCCGGGTGAAGAAGGAAAACCCCATCGAGCGGCGCAGCGTGGCAAAGACCGCCGTGGCCGGAAACGTTGGCGGCGACGGCAGCGTGAAGCGGGCCCCCGTGCGGAAGCAGAAGATAGGCCGCAACGACCCCTGCCCCTGCGGCGCGTGGAAGGCCGACGGCAGCCGCCCGCTGAAATACAAGGAGTGCCACGGCAGAAACGCGTGACCCCTTTACGCCGGGACGGCGCGGCAGACGAGAGGATATCACATGTCTTTCACAGATAAAACCGTCAACTCTCTTACGTTTCTCGTCAGCGACGAGATCCCCGTCACCCACGGCTTCACCACCCGCTATGGGGGCGTGAGCCGGGGGATATACGAAAGCCTTGATCTGGGCGAGCGTCTCGGGGACGAACCGGATAACGTGAAGGAGAACTACCGCCGGATGAAGGCCGCTCTGGGCATAGCCGGCGACCTCGTCTATTCAAAGCAGGTCCACGGCACCGTTATCCGCCGGGCGGACCGGGCCGACGCCCGCCGCCCCTACGACCCCATAGACTACGAGGCCGACGGCCTCGTCACCGACGAGGAGGGCCTCCCCCTCATCATCTTCGCCGCCGACTGCATCCCCATACTTCTCTACGACGGCGTACGCAAAGCCGTCGGCGCGGTCCACGCCGGATGGCGGGGCACCGCGGGGCTTATCGCCCGCAGGGGCGTGGAGGCCATGGTCCGCGAGTTCGGGTGCAAACCCGGGGACATTCGCGCCGCCGTCGGTCCGGGCATAGGTCCCTGCTGCTACGAGGTGGGCGCGGATGTGGCCGACGCCCTCGTATCCGCCGCCGGACGGGACGCCGCCGGGCCGTTTCTCACTTCGAAGGGCGGCGGGAAATACATGGCGGACCTGAAGGGCTTCAACGCCATGGTCCTGCGTGACGCCGGGGTGGAACGCGTCGACGTGTGCCCCGAGTGTACCATGTGCATGAATACGAAATACTGGTCCCACCGATATACCCGCGGGCAGCGGGGCGTTCAGGGAGCGGTCATCTCACTTTAAGGAGAGCCTTTATGGCTTTTGACAGGGTAAAAAAGTTCATATGCGCCGTCATGGCCGCCGCCATGCTGCTCAGCCTTGCCGGCTGCGCCCTTGAAGAGGACGGCGGCAGCCCGGGCACGGAGGACGACGCGGCGGATATAGCGCCGCCCGTGCAGGACGGCGCCGTCCAGGAGGTCATAAGCTACGCCGACCCCGACGGCCGCTTCTCCCTGGACTACGACCCCTCCCGGATACTGAACCCTCTGTCCACCGACAGTTCCGAGAACTACATGCTCTGCGCTCTGATGTACGAGGGGCTGTTTTCCGTGGCGGCGGATTTCACCTTTGAGAAGCTGCTGTGCGCCGACTATTCCACCGAAAACGGAGTAACGTGGTCCTTTGACATCATCCCCGGGGTTACGTTCCACGACGGCACGCCCCTGACTGCACAGGACGCGGTGTACTCCGTATACCGGGCCCGGGCCAGCGAGCGCTACGGTCAGCGTCTCAAGGACGTGGACACCGTCACCGCCGCGGGAGATCTCCGCTTCACGGTAAAGCTCAAGAGGGCCAACTACGACCTGCCTGTGCTGCTGGACGTGCCCATGATAAAGTACAACACCTCCTCCGACGACTGTCCTCCCGGCACCGGGCCGTACCAGCCCGTGGCCATCGGCGGCGGTACGTATCTGGTGCGCTTCGACGGCTACCGCGAGCCCATGGACAACCTGCCCGAGGTCATTCCCCTGAAGGACGTATCCGACAGAGACCTGGCGGAGACCTTCTCCCGGGGCGGCATAGACATGCTGCTGCTCAACCCCACCGGCACCACCCGGATGGCCCTTCACGTGGACTGCGACACCACCCTTTTCGATACCACGAGGCTGCAGTATATCGGGTTCAATACTGACAACATAGTTCTTTACGACGACAACGTGCGCCGGGCCGTCAGCTATCTCATCGACAGGGAAATGCTGTGCGCCGGCGTGCTGGAGGGCATGTGCCGTCCCGCTCCGCTGGTGCTCAGCTCCGCGCTGGAGTACTACGACGAGCAGTGGGAGAGCGCCGCCCCGGAGTACTCGCTGGAGCAGTTCTCCGCCATATTCTCCGCCCTGGGCTTCGACGACTACAACGGCGACGGATTTCTGGATTATCCCTGGAACGACAGTTACAGGGTGTTCTCGCTGAAATTCATCGTCAACGCCGACAACCCCTACGATCTGGAGATTGCCCGGGACGCCGTGTTCTGGCTGAAGCACGTGGGACTGAACATCGAACTGGAGGAGATGACCCGCAAAGCCTATGAAAAGGCGCTGAAGGCGGGGAATTTCGACCTTTATCTCGCCACCGTTCAGCTCCCCGCCGATTTTGACCTGACCCAGCTGCTGTGCAGAGGCGGTTCCCTGAACTACGGCGACATAAGGGATAACGAGTATTCCTCTCTCATAGCCGATTTCCTCGGCAGCACCGGGGAGCGGAAGACCGCCGCGGCCAAAGCGCTGTGCCTCCACGCCGCCCAGATGGCCCACATAATCCCCATAGACTACAAATTCCACACCGCGGTCACCCATCGCGGCGCGGTGAAGGGGCTGACGCCGTCCCAGTCCACCGTGTTCCACAACCTGAAGGATCTGACCTTTGATCTGGAATAACACGCCGGAGGTAGCACCATGACAGACAGGGAGCTTATCAACATAGCCGCGCAGGCCGCGGCCGGGTCCTACGTGCCCTATTCCCGTATGAACGTGGGCGCCGCCATCGAGTGCGACGACGGCACCGTAGTCACCGGCTGCGCCGTGGAGAACAGGGTGCAGCGCTGTACCGCCTGCGCTGAGCAGGCCGCCGTGCTGACCGCCGTGGGTCAGGGGCACACCCGTTTCCAGCGCATCGCCATATGGTCCGCCGGGACAGATTACCACTACCCCTGCGGGCTGTGCCGTCAGATACTCAGCGAGTTCGCCCCCTCCATGGAGGTGCTGAGCGTCCGGGGCGACGGGCGCTACGTTAGCTACCGTCTGTCGGACCTTTTCCCCTTCTCCGGCGGCGGACGG
>JAEETR010000020.1 GCA_016286595.1 Oscillospiraceae bacterium
CCTTCGGCCAGGGCGATCCCAGAAACCGCTTCTATCCCTTCTTCACGGAGCCTGATTTCTCCACGGTCATGACGGTCCTTGAGGTCATGGCCAAGATAGGCGCCGCGACCGGCAAGCCCCTGCCCCAGATCGCCATCAACTGGAGCACCCAGAAGGATTACGTGTCCACCGCTCTTTGCGGCGTGCGCAATCCCAAGGAGGCCGCCGAGAACTGCGCCACCTTCGACTGGACCCTTACCGACGCTCAGACCGCCGCGCTGGACGAGGCCATCAACAAGTACATCGACTTCGACGGCTCCGCCCCCGTGAGATAAGAATGGTTAAAATAAAAGGCCGGCTTTGCCGGCCTTTTATTTTGCTGCTCACGCTCCGTCGCCCTCGGCAGACCTCGGTCGGGCGGCGCGAAGGTTCGCACCGCCCGCCTGCCGGATTGAAAATAAAAGCACCGCGGCATAGCCGCGGTGCTTTTTGTATAAGGTTTTTTACGCTTTCTGCTCTTCCTTCTGCTTGAAGAAGGAGGGAAGCGCCGCGGGGGGCAGGGGCTTTTTCAGCACTTTCTGACCGATGAACAGCGTCACGCCGAAGTAGATGGCGGCGGCGGCGATCATCAGGCAGCAGACCCGGTAGTAAACGCGGATGGACAGTATCTCGATGAGGTAGCCGCCCATGGCGTTGCCCAGGATGGCGGCCAGGGAGTTGGCCATGCCGTTGATGGACTGGGCGGTGCCCTCCAGACCCTCGGGGGCCATGGCGTGGACGTAGTTGGTGGCGGTGCCAATGACCAGACCGCCGGCGAAGCCGTGGAGCGTCTGGATGAGGATGATGGCCGTCAGCGACTGGGCCACGGAGTACAGCAGGGACTCGCAGATGTAGAAGACCATGGCAAGGAGCATGGTGTAGGGCAGGGGGAACTTCTTGCGCATGGGCTTGATGAGAAGCAGCATGGGCACCTCAAGCAGCGCCTTGTAGCCGGAGACGAGACCCAGCTTTGCGGAGTCGCCGCCTACCAATTCCACGAGGTAGGGGAGGAAGGTGTAGGAGGTGTTGGTGGGCATGTGGAACACCACGGCGAACACCAGGAACGTGATGAAATAGTAGTTCTTGAACACCCGGCCCAGCTGCAGCTCCTTCAGGGATTTGCGCTCCTTCTTCGGAGCGGAGTCCTTCAGGTCCTTTCTCTCACGGTTGAGCTCGTCAAGACCGCGGTAGTGGATGAGCAGCACGAACAGGGGGATGAACATGATGCCCACCAGGTAGAAGGTGAAGGACACGCCCACCTTGGGCAGGATAGCCGCCAGGATGAAGTTCATCACGGCGTAGCTTATGGAGCCCCAGATTCGGATGTTGCCGTAGGCCACGCCGGTGTTGGCGGCGGTCTGGACCACGAAGCCGTCCATCAGATGGGCGCAGGGCCGGCGGAAGAAGGCGGCCAGGGGCAGCAGGACCAGCAGCATGGGCACGGCTCCCAGCATGACGCCGGCGCTGGCCACTCCGGGCAGCAGAGCGTACAGGACCGAGGCGGTGCACATGGCGATTATGAAGGCCTTGCGCAGTGAGCCGATCTTGTCCGCTATGACGCCCCAGATGGGGGTCGCCACGATGACGACGGCGTTTATGATGGCGTTGATGGTGCCCACTTCCTTGGGAGTGAAGCCGTTTTTCTGCAGGAAGACCGTGGTGTAGGAGTTCACTGCGGAGGCGAACCAGTACAGAAGCTCGATGAGAGCCAGACCCAGAGCCATATTGCGGGGAATATGGGAGGTTTTCCTCTTCTGTTCAAGGCTTGCCTGTTCGGGATTGATCTCGTTTTCCAAGCAAATCATCTCTCTTCCTTTGATGTATTAAAGAACGCCCCCATTGTAGCACAAAACGGGGGCGTTGAAAATACGTGGCGGCGGATTTTTATATTTTGAACAGCGATCTCATGACGGTCTCGTTCTCCGCGGCCCGTTTGCGCTCCTGGGTCAGACGGCGGTCAAGCTCAGCGGCGGCGTCGGCACGGCGGGCCATGAGAGCGTCTACGGTCTCGTCTGCCGCGGTGACGGTGAGGTCGGACAGAGAACCCAGGGAGGGCATCCCCAGCTCGTCCAGGAAGGAGGACACCTTGGGGTCGTAGACGATCCCGGCCATGGGCGTACCGGCCCGGGCGGCGAAGATGAGGGTATGCAGACGCATGGAGACGACCAGCTTCGCCTTTTCGATGACGGATATCAGTTCTCCGGGGCTCCTGCCGCTTATCATGGGACACTCGCTGCCCATCAGGGCGCTTATGCGCAGGCTCACGTCGGTGTCCGTCTCCGGCTGCATAACGACGAACACGGGCTTCAGCCCGTACCGTGACGAAACGTGAACGCACACCTCGGCGATCTTTCGCTCCAGTTCACGGCCGCCGCCGTGCGGACGAACGGAAACGGCGAAAAACGGGCCCTCCGCCCCCGCGGACAGGAGAAGTTCTTCGGCGGCCTCATCTCCGGCGCCCTCCAGCAGCAGCACGGGGTCGGCCGTCACGGTCAGGTCGCCGCGCTTCACGCCCATAGCGCGCAGCTCCTGGGCGGAGTCCTCGTCCCGGAGGGTGACGGCGTCGGCGCGCTCCACGGCCTGCCGTACTCTCCGGCGGTTCTCCGGACGGGACACGGGGCCTATGCCGTTGGC
>JAEETR010000217.1 GCA_016286595.1 Oscillospiraceae bacterium
GTGACGATGTTCATGATGCTCTGGTCCACGAAATAGAGGCGGTTGACGGAGTTGATGGCCTCCTTGATCTGATCGGCCTCCTCCTGGGTCAGCGCGTAGATCTTGATGTCCATGCTGCCCCAGCCGTACCAGTCCTTGGGCTGCTCCACCCGCTCGCCGGTTTCCGGGTCGGTCTCATAGATGGGGGTCATGGCCTCCTTGAGCTTGGCGTCGAAGGCCGCCTGATTGGTGGGGAAGCTCCAGGTCACGTTTTCCTTCTGGAAATCCTCGGTGAGCAGAGAGCGGATGAAGCTCCAGGCCCCCTGCTTATCCTTACAGGAGCTCGTCATGGCGATGCCGTTGTCCATCTGCAGGGCGTTGCCGTTCCGGCTCTCGCAGGGGAAGCCCTTGAGCACCACCTCGCCGCCGAACATGGCCTTGTACATCTGGAAGGAATTGAAATCGGAAAGGGAGGTATTCACCAAAAGCTGCTTGCCCTGGCGGATGCGGGTGGGCGTGTCGCCGTCCTCCTCGTATTCGTAATTGTCCCAGTTGAAATCAGCGGGGAAGCGGTTGACGAACTCCAGCAGCTTGACGAAGCCGTCGCTGGCGAAGTCGCAGCGGCCGGTGTTCCAGTCCACGAAGTCCTCCATATTGAAGGACATGGCCTGAGTCAGAATGTTGTCGCGGGTCATGTGGCTGTCGAACACGTCCGCGCCGGGCTCGAGCTGGTTCATGGCGGCGTTCAGCTCGTCCAGGGTCCAGCCCGGCTCGTAGCCGATCTGCCGGGGATTGCCGAAAACGGTCATTACCGAGAAGGTGTTGCCGATCTTGTAGAGCTTGCCGTCGGTCTCCAGCGCCGTGAGCACGCTGGGAATGAAGGAGGCGCGGGTGACCTCGGGGTCAGCGTCCATATAGGGGTAGAGGTCCTCCAAAAGCCCCTTGGCGGCGTACTGGCTGATGGGGAGAGAGCTGATGGAGAGCAGGTCGGGCACGTTGCCCGTGATGATCTCGGTGGTCAGCTTCGTGAGGCCGGCGGAGTAGTCCTCCTCGGTGTTGTATTCGGAGTAGTCCTTCACGGAGATGCGGAAATCCGGGTTCGTGCGGTTGAATTCGATGATCTGGCTGCGGAGGCTCCAATCCAGATACACGCAGGCATAGGTGAGGGTGGTCTTGTGAGGCACCTGGTCCCAGGGCGTTTTCACCAGCTTGATCAGCTCGAGCTTCTGGCCGTTCTCCGTCCAGGTCTGGGAGACGGCGGTAACGTTGCCGTCCTCTGTGGGGAGGACGACGTTCAGATTGTTGCCGTCCACGTCCGAGTCGATCCAGTTGAGGATCTTGACCCACTCGTCCTTGCCCTCGTCGTAGCCCCAGAGGTTGTTCCCGTCCCCGCCGTAAACCAGGTAATTGCCCTTGCCGGAGAAGACGTTGGAGAGGTTCACGGGCGTCTTGATTTCCTTGCCCCAGGACCTGGCCGCCACGTCGATGCGCTTGATGCAGTAGCCGGAGCTGCCGTAGCCGGAGGCGGCCACGCTCCCGTCCGAAAGCTGGATCAGGCGCTCGACCCAGTTGTCCATCTCCACCTTGAAGCTGAGCTTCAGCTCCCGGTCCAGCACGTAGACGGTACTGCCGGCGTTCACGTAGAGCGTTCCGTCCTCACCGAAGAGCAGATTGTTCACGTAGAAATACTCCTCGTCGGAGAGAGAGGCAAGGTCGAAGGAAGAAAGCTCGTTCCCGTCCGCATCGATGGTGCGCAGGATGAAGGTGCTCCCGTCGTCCACGTAATACTGCCAGTATTCTTCGCTTTCCTCCGTCACGCCCTCCGGCGCGTCGAAGTGATAGAGGGAGGTGTTTTCCACCACGGCCAGGTTCCCGGCCGCGTCCACGGTCAGCGTGCTCAGATAGGAGCTGCCCTGCTTCCCCTCGGGGATCTCGGGGGTCTTGTAGTTTTCCAGCTCGTGGGTGTCGCTGCCGTCCAGCGCCATGGAGTAGATGGCCGTGCGGTAGGTATAATAGGTCCAGTAATCCTCGTCCTCTTCCGTCAGCACGTTGCCCTCCGGGTCAACGCTCTCACCGATGTCGGTGGTGAAATAGAAGCGGTCTCCCGCCGGAACGAGCGTGCCGATGTAGTCCACGTTGGCGTTCAGCGAGGTATAGCTGGGCACGTAGACGAATTCCGGCGCGTCTGCCGGCCGGGTGCTGCCGCCGGACTGGTTTCCGCCGGACTGGCTCGGCTCAGCCTGGCTGCCGCCGCCGTTTCCGCCGCCGGCGATATCCACCTGGCTGGAGCTGCCGCCGCCCGTCTGGCCGCCCTCGGTTTTCGGCCCGCAGCCCGTGAAAAGTGAAAGCGAAAGCGCCGCGGCGCAGCCCAGTGCCGCCAGCCTTTTGAAAAGAGTTGTTTTCATGTCCCTGCTCCTTTATATGTATAGTGGTGATTTGTTCCGGATGGTATGAGTCTGCGCGCTCCTTGCATCAAAATTGTATCGGAAACGCGCTGTTCCGTTATATGACGCAGAGCGGTGAAAAATGTTCCGCGTTTTTTATTTTATCGCCAAAGGGGGACTCTGGCAAGAGTCAAAAGTATAACAATGTATGGAAGATTGGTGACATTGCCGCCGTAAACGGTCTTGCGAAAGCGCTCCGCGTCGTGTATGATAAAAACGTATTCATATGAAGGGAGGGGCGAGCATGGAACTGGGCGCCCTTTACGACAAGGAAAAACGGCTCACGGGCCGCGTACACGGCCGGGGAGAGCCCCGCGAGCCGGGAGAATACGTCCTCGGCGCGGGGGCCTGGGTGACGGACGGGGAGCGTCTGCTCGTCACCCTGCGCAGCCCGGAAAAGAATTCCTGGCCCGGTTACTGGGAGAATCCCGGCGGCATGGTCCGGGCCGGGGAGACCAGCGAGGAGGGCTGCCGCCGGGAGCTTCTTGAGGAGACGGGCATCCAGGCCCCGCCCGGCGCGCTGCGCCTGCTGGAATCGAGGCGGGACGATCGCTTCTGCGCCTTTTTCGACAGCTATCTCCTGCGTCTTCCGGAGCGGCCCGCCGTTCGTCTTCAGACCGGAGAAACGGCGGATTACCGCTGGCTCACCCCCGCGGAGGTGGACGGGCTCTGCGCCGCCGGCCGCGTGGCCGGCCCGATCCGGGAGGACTGGGCGCTCCTGCGGGAGAAGCTCATCGCGGAGCTGGGCGGCGGGATAATAAAAGAAAACAAATAAAAGACTCCTGCCCGCCCGATTTCGGATTCTTGCGAAAAAACTTTACAAGCCCCTCTCTTTTGTGATATACTATTTCATTATAGGCGGGCCGCTGCCCGCTGCCCGGAGGGGGCTCTGCCTGTGGAAAACAGCTTTTTCGCCATGATCTCGCGGATGCGGCATATCCGCCGCTGGTGCCTCATGCGCAACAGCTATGAGGAAAATATCCAGGAGCATTCCCACATGACGGCGGTGCTGGCTCATGCCCTGGCCGTGATCCGGCGGGACGTGTTTCACGGCGAGGCGGAGCCGGAGCGCTGCGCCGCCGTTGCCCTCTTTCACGACGCTTCCGAGATCATCACCGGCGACCTGCCCACCCCCGTCAAGTATCTGAACCCCGCCCTTACCGGCTCCTACAAGGAGGTCGAGGCCCAGGCCACGGCAAAGCTGCTGACCATGCTGCCTGCGGAGCTGCGGGGCGCCTACGCGCCGGTCCTTCAGCCGGAGGATCCCGGCACGGCGGAGCTGGTGAAGGCGGCGGACAAGCTCTCGGCCTACATCAAGTGCGTGGAGGAGACCCGGGCGGGCAACGGGGAGTTCCGCTCCGCTCTGGAGCAGACCCGCGCCGCCCTCGAGGCCTCGCCGCTGCCGGAGGTAGCCTATTTTATGGAGCATTTTCTCCCCGCCTTCGGCCTCACCCTCGACGAGCTGACGAGATAACGTCGAGCTTTGAGCTTTGAGTTTTGAGTTTTGAGTCCCGTTCCTCTCGTCCCCTAATGCCTATTGCCTAATGCCTGTATATCCCCAGCCGCAAAGCGGCAGATTGGAGTAAAAAATGAAAGCCATCGTCACCGTTATCGCCAAGGACCGTGTGGGCATCATTGCCGACGTCTGCGGCATCCTGGCCAAAAACAACGTCAACGTACTGGACCTGAGCCAGACCATTATGCAGGACTATTTCACCATGATCATGCTGGTGGATACGGCCCTCTGCCCCCTGGCCTTTGCCGAGCTTTCCCGCCTGCTGCGGGAGGAGGGTGAAAGCCGGGGCCTCACCGTGCGCATCCAGAGAGAAGACATTTTTGAAGCGATGCACCGCATCTGAGGGCGGGGAGGGAGCAAACCGTGATAAACAATTCCGAGATCCTGCAGACCATTGAAATGATCGACCAGCAGCAC
>JAEETR010000218.1 GCA_016286595.1 Oscillospiraceae bacterium
ATCGCCAGCGTCTGATAGTCCATCTCCCTGGCCACCAGCTTGAGCGGCTCGGAGTTCTTTCTGCGCAGGCAGCCCCGGACGAGGCCGAAGACGCACAGGGCCATACAGATAAGGCCGTTTTTGATATCGTCAATATACGGGATATGGAAGAAGGAAGCGATGATGAGGCATACGACCACGGCTATCATCAGGTAGCCGGGAACGTAGTCGGAGACCTCCGTCATGCGGTCGGAGGTGACCGGGTCTTTTTCCTTCCTGAAGAGGAACCACAAAATCGCTATGGTGCCCAGCGCGCCCAGCTCCACAGCCCAGAAGATGGAGAATTTGCCGTGCCAGAAGATGAAGTCCACGAAGGTCATCCCGGCGTAGCCGCCCAGCAGTATGCTGGTGGTATCCCCCACCAGAGTGGCGGCGCCCTGCAGGTTTGAGGACACAGCTATGGCGATTATGACCGGTATGGGGTTGAGCTTGAGCTTTTTGCTTATGGCAAGACCCACAGGCGCCACCATCAGCACCGTGGCCACGTTGTCCACGAAAGCGGAGACCACGCCGGAGAAAGCGGACAGCGCGATGACGGCCCAGCAGGCGTTGGGCACCTTCTTCAAAAGCATATCGGCCAGTCTCGCGGGCATGCCGGTCTCAATGAACAGCGACACTATGCCCATGGTGCCCGCTATCATCATTATGACGTTCCAGTTTATAGCTGAGGCTATCTTCGATGCGGGCAGGATACCCAGCAGCACCATACATACCGCGCCGCCCACGGCGAACCACACTCTGTGCTTTGAGAAGATGAGCATTCCCGCGTACATAAGCACGAATACTATAAGCGCTTTTATCATTTGCCTTCCACCTTTCCTTCGGGAGCCGCCGCGTTTTTACAAAAAAAGAGACCCCGCCGCGACAAACGGCAAAGTCTCGCCACCAAAGTGCACAACCGGGCCTTTCGGCCGTACTGACGACTGTGCCGGCACGACAGAACGTGCGGGCTACTCCCTTTAGCACCTTTATTATATAGGTTTTCGCAGATTTGTCAATAAAATCCGCACGTGCTTATATACACGTGGTGATTTATATGAAAGGCCCCGGGGCATTATTCCCCGGGGCCGGACGCTTTTTCTCTTATTTATCCTTCTTTGCGGCAGCCTCGGCCTGTTTCGGTCCGGTATAAGCTATCCGGTGAGGCTCATCCAGCTGGCGGCGGTACAGGAGATCCACGTTATAGTTGATAGCCGTACCCATCCACATGCTGCGGCGGGTAACGGGGTCAAAGCGGCGGTACTCCACCGTCTCGGGTCCCCGGGGCTCAAAGGGATTGAGCAGATAGGAAACGCTGCCCTTGTCGACGTCGCCTTCTATGCCGGAGAATACCCGTTCACAGTTCTCCTTATAGTAGTCAAGCGCCTTGGCGTTGATGGGCGTGCCGTTATGGGGCGCGCAAATCATGTCAAAGCCGGGATCTCCGTCACGCAGGGCGATGAGGTTTTTGATGTTGTCGTAGAACACCTCCAGGGGAGCGTTCCACAGATTGCACTGGCCCGGATCTATCTCGTCGCCGGTGAACAGGATGCCGGCTGTCCTGTCCCAGAACAGAATACTGCTCTCGTCGTGGCAGGGTTCGCAGCCCAGCACCTCCAGCACGCGCCCTCCCAGGTCGATTACGTCTCCGGGCCTGACGACGGTGCCGTCGTTCACGGACTGATGGGTAAGCAGACGGCTGCGGGAACGCATGCCGGGATTCTGTCTCTGGCGGCGGAGAGCGGCCTGACACTTCTCGGACATGTAGATCGTGCAGTCGTCAAAGAGATAGTTGGCGTAGGTGTGGTCGCCGTGGGAATGAGTGTTGGCCACGACGAGGGGCTTGTCGGTGATATTCTCCCGGATGTACGTGCGCACGTCGTAGGGGGTGTCGGTGGGGTCTATGACGAGGGCCTTCTCCTGTCCTATCACCAGATGGATGCTGGGGGTATCGGGGCTGGGGTTATAGGGCAGTATAGCCCATGTGTCCGGCTTTATAAGACGGGGTGAGAACTGCCTGTTCAGAGGGAAGGACATGGTCCTCTCGATAAGGGTCTCCTTCAGTTCCTTCATAAATTCGGTCGTGAGCTCCATACGGATCCTCCTTAAAAAAGTATCGCGGTGACGGTGATATTTATCAACGGACATATTCTATCATGTTGTTCGCGAGTTGTCTATATTAAGAGCGCCGTATTAACGAAAAAAACCCCCCGGACATAGTCCGGGGGATTTTCAGCAGGTATTATCCGATATTTATCTGTTGACGATTCTGGCGGCGTCGATCTTCAGCTCGTCCAGAGTCTTGTTCAGCAGAGCGATCTCCTCGTCGGAAAGCTTCCAATCGAGGGCGGCGCAGTTCTCGAGGGCCTCCTGCTCGTTCTTCACGCCCACCAGGATGCAGCCCACGATGGGATGCTGGCAGCTCCAGTTGATGGCGACCTGAACCACGGGCTTGCCGTGCTCGGCGGCGATCTTGTCCATGACGCCCAGCAGGGTCATGCACTTCTCGAAGTTCTCGGGGGAATACAGTCTGCTGTAGAAGCTGCCGCGGGGGTCGCCCTTACCGAAGGTGGGGTTCTCGCGGATAGCGCCGGTCAGCAGGCCGGAACCCAGGGAGCCGTAAGTGAAGTTGTCGATGCCGCGGTCGAAGCACCACTTC
Organism: Oscillospiraceae bacterium; assembly: GCA_016286595.1. GTDB lineage: Bacteria > Bacillota > Clostridia > Oscillospirales > Oscillospiraceae > RUG626. The sequence continues at coordinate 2,678 of JAEETR010000218.1, forward strand.
ATCAGAGGCTCGGCGCTGCGGTCAAGCATGTTGAAGGGAGGCTGGATGACGTCGACCTTGCCCCACTTCATAGCCTCTTCCACCTGCTCGATGGAGTGGTTGGAGAAGCCCACGAAACGGATGAGGCCGCGCTCACGCAGAACGTTCAGAGCAGCCATGGTCTCGGCCAGGTCGGTCAGAGGATCCGGATGATGCACGAAATAGAAGTCGATGTAATCGGTGCCCAGCAGGCTGCAGGACATGGCGATCTCACGCATGATGTTCTTGTAGCTGGCGTCTCTGCCGCTGCCGGGACGGGGGCCGCCGAAGGGTCTCTCAGCGTTGGGCACGAGGCCGCACTTGGTGCTGATGAGGAGCTTGGAGCGGTCATAGCCCTGGATGGCCTGCTTGGTGATTATCTCAGCCTTGCCCCAGCCATAGCAGGGAGCGGTGTCAATGATATTGACGCCGTTGTCGATCATGGTGCGCATGGCCTTGACGGAGTCCTCGGTATTGGTCACGTCGTAACCGTCGCTGCCGATAGCCCATGTGCCGACGGCCATCTCGGAGATGTCAACGTTGGCGTTCTGAAGATGTTTGTAACGCATTTTGTTCCTCCATTATGTAATAAAATTCCCGTTGGGATATACCCACATTATTGTAATACCATTGGCCTTCTTTGTCAAACAAATAAAATGTTTTGGCGATATAACCGAATTGTTCCGTTATATTGCACAACGTTTGGGACTCAACCCAGCTGCAGGTCCTCCAAGGTCTTGTTCAGCAGGGCGATCTCCTCGTCGGAGAGCTTCCACTCCAGGGCGGCGCAGTTCTCCAGGGCCTCCTGCTCGTTCTTCACGCCCACGAGTATGGTGCCCACCAGGGGGTGCTGGCAGCTCCAGTTGATGGCCACCTGCACCACGGGCTTGCCGTGCTCGGCGGCTATCCTGTCCATGACGGACAGCAGCTGCATGGTCTTGTTGAAGTTTTCGGGAGTGTAGAGCTTGGAATAGAAGGAGCCTCTCGGGTCACCCTTGCCGAATACGGGGTTCTCGCGGATGGCGCCGGTGAGAAGGCCGGAGCCCAGGGAGCCGTAGGTGAAGGTGTCGATGCCCCGTTCAAGGCTCCACTTCATCAGGGGCTCGTCGGATCTGTCCAGCATGTTGAAGGGGGGCTGGATGACGTCCACCTTGCCGTAGGAGACTATTTCCTCCATCATTTCTATGGGGAAGTTGGAGAAGCCCACGAAGCGGATGAGGCCCCGCTCACGCAGAACGTTCAGGGCGGACATGACCTCGTAAAGGTCGGTCTTGTAGTCGGGCTTGTGGACGAAGTAGAAGTCTATGTAATCGGTGCCCAGCAGGCTGCAGGACATGGCTATCTCCCGCATGATGTTCTTGTAGGACATATCCCGGACAACGGGGAACCCGTCTCCCCTTTTCTTTCCGGCGGCGTTGGGCTGCAGGCCGCACTTGGTGGAGATGAGCAGCTTGGAGCGGTCGTACCCCTCCAGCGCCTGCTTGGTGATAATCTCCGCCTTGCCCCAGCCGTAGCAGGGTGCTGTGTCGATGATATTGACGCCGTTATCGATCATGGTGCGCATGGCCTTGACGGAGTCTGTGGTGTTGGTGACGTCATATGCGTCGCTGCCGATGGCCCAGGTGCCCACGGCCATCTCGGAGATGTCGACGTTTGCGTTGTGGAGATGCTTGTATCTCATATTCTTCCTCCCTAAAACAGTATTCGGAGACGTTATCGTGATTGTAATACAGCCGTTTTCTTTTGTCAATTACTGTATAAAACAGCGCCGTCAGCGGCGCAGCAGCTTTATCCGCTCCTTATAATCCGGCAGCACGGAGCCCACGAGTGCGTAGAACTCTTTTCCGTGATCCTTGCGGCGGATATGGGCCAGCTCGTGGACCACCACGTAATCTATCGCCGCCTCCGGGTAGGCCATAAGTCGCCATGAAAAGCATATGGCGTTTTTTGCGCTGCAGCTTCCGAAGCGGGTCTTTGCCCCGGTTATCCTTATGCCGGTGGGCATAAGGCCCATGATCCGGCCGTAATGCTGCACCTTCTCCGGCAGGACCCGTCGGGCCTCGGCGATGAGCCGCAGCCGGGTCTGCTCGTCCGGCTCCGGATGCTCCCGCGCCCATTCCCGTGCCCGGGGAAGGCGCTCGTTTATCCACGCCTCGTGTTCCCGCAGGAACGCTTCTATCCGGCCGGCGCTCATGGTCATCGGCGCTCTGACCACCACACGCGCGTCCCGGGTTATCTCGACGGCCACGGTGCGGCGGCGGGAACGTATAATCTCGTATTCCATCTGTGTCACCTCAACGACAAATATATCCCAAATCATCCCCATACGCAACGGGGCGGTGCGAAAACGTCCGTACCATTTGCCACGAGGACGCGATTGTGCTATAATTCTTCAGGTTAAGGAGAAAGGGGGACCTGAACGTGAGAACAAGGCGTTTTCCCTTCACCGCTGCGTCCCTTGTCGCCGCGGCGGCGCTGTTCTTCGCCCTCTGCCGCCTGACCCCCTATTACGCCGACGACTACTCGTATATGTTCAATTTCGTGACGAAGGAGCGTATCTCAAGTCTCGGCGATATCGTTCAATCCATGGGCATCCACTATCTCAAGGTCAACGGCCGTATTCCCATCCACGCTCTTGACCACGTGTTTCTGTGGATGGACAAGGGCGTTTTCGACGTTATACACACGCTGTCGTTTCTTCTGCTGGGGTGGCTTACGTACCGACTGTCCGCCGGGAACGGCAAAGATCGCCTGTGGATATGGCCCGTGTCGCTGGCGCTGCTGTTCCTGTTGACGCCGGACTTTGGCCAGAGCTTTCTGTGGATAACGGGAAGCGCCAACTATCTGTTCGGTATACTGCCGGTACTGGCGTATCTCATCTTCTGTACAGTCCCGGGAAAGACGCGCAGATGGTATATCGCTCCCCTTGCGTTTCTCTTCGGCGTTATCGCCGGGTGGACGAATGAAAATACCGGCGCGGCCCTGTGCTTCGGCGCGGCGGTGTGCCTTCTGCGGGATCATCTGAGGGAAAGACGCGTTCTCCCCCATCGCATCGCCGGTCTTGCGGGCTGTATCTGCGGTCTGGGGATGCTGCTGCTGGCGCCGGGGGAGCACGTACGGCTGGACAGCTCCGGCGGTACGGGCACGATTGCGGCGCTGATCCTGCGTGCCGGAAAAATCAGCCTTGATTACTTTCGCTTTCTCGGTATTCCCCTGATGGCCACGGCGGTTCTTGTGGTGCTGTGCCATCGGCGTATGACCGACGAAAAAGAGCGCCGTGAGGCGCTGTTCCTCCCCGCGCTTCTGACGGTACTGTCCCTCGTCTCCGCGTTTTCCATGGCCGCTGCCCCCTACTTCCCCGCCAGGACGTGGAGCGGCCCCACCGTTTTCATCATCGCGGCGCTCATGAGCGCCCTGCGCGCTGCGGCGGACAAGGGACTGTTCGATATCGATCGTATCTGGAAAACCGGCGCGGCTGTCGTACTGTGCATCGCCGTGGCTGTCGCATGCTTTTTTGCCTTCGGCACGGTTTCGGACCTGCACGATCAGTACAAAGCCCGGGACGAGCTGGCCCGCAGACAGCTTATGCTGTACTCAAGCCAAAGCCTTGAACTGCCGGCCATAAGCTCCGATTCCCGGTACAGCTGCTTCGACGTTTCCCCGGATCTGACCGGCGACCCGGACAACTGGCTCAACGTGGCCATGGCGAGATATTACGGTGCGAAGGCCGTTATCGCCCATCCCTCGGAGGTAGCTTCACAATGACAGATTTACTATCCGTAATAGTCCCCGCCTATAACGAGGCGGAGAATGTTGCCCCGGCGGCCGAGCGGATCCTCGGCGTACTTGCCGCCGCCTCTATCCCCTGCGAGCTCATATTCGTGGACGACGGCTCCCAGGACGGCACGTTTGACGCCGTGGCGGAGCTGTCCGCCGGGGACGAACGCGTCCGCGGCGCGTCCTTCTCCCGCAATTTCGGCAAGGAAGCCGCCATTTTTGCCGGTCTGTCCCTTGCAAAAGGAGCGTGCTGCGTTACGATAGACTGCGATATGCAGCACCCGCCGGAAAAGATACCCGAGATGTACGCTCTATGGCGGCAGGGATATCAGGTCGTGGAGGGCCGGAAATCCAGCCGCGGAGCCGAGAGCGGACTGCACAGAGCGTTCACCCGAGCCTTCTACGGCATGATGAGCCGCGGCGCGGGGGCTGACATGAGCGACTATTCCGATTTCAAGCTGCTGGACCGCTCCGCCGTAGATTCGCTGCTGTCGCTGAAGGAGCGCGGCGTATTCTACCGGGCGCTGTCCTCCTGGGTAGGCTTCAGGACCGCCTGCGTCACCTTCGACGTGCAGGAACGTCAGTCCGGCGCCACGAAATGGAGCACGGCCAAGCTGTTCAGATACGCCGTGAACAATATTACCTCCTTCTCCAACGCGCCGCTGGTCATCCCCGCCCTTCTGGGGGCTATCTCGCTGGTGCTGGCCGTGGTATTCGGCGTCACCGCCGCCGTCAAGGGGACCGGCAGTTACTGCGCGGTGCTGTTCCCCGTGTTCCTGATGGGCGGACTGATACTCCTGTCCCTCGGGATCCTGGGCTATTACGTGGGCAAGGTCTATGACGAAGCCCGCATGCGCCCACGCTATATCATTTCACGCACAATCGGAGACAAAAATGGAAAAGATCAAATCGTTTCTTAAAGAGTTTTTTGATGAGAAATTTCTGCGCTACTGCCTGGTGGGCTTTATCAATGCCGGAGCGGGCGCCTCGGTGATGTTTCTGCTGTACAACTTCCTGCTTCACCCCTACGAGTGGGGCTACTGGGTATCCAGCGCCGCGAACCATGTCACCGGCGGCATCACCAGCTACATTCTGAACAAGCATTTCACCTTCAAAAACAAAGAAAAAGGCATGGGCACCGCGCTGCGGTTCGTGCTGGTGATAGTCGTGGCCTATATCATAGGCTACAGTGTGGCAAAGCCTCTGGCGGCCTATCTGCTCGCAGGCGTCACCGTTCTCAGCGACAAGGCCAAGTCCAACATCGCCCTCTTCTGCGGCATGTGTCTTTTCACCGCCATCAACTATACCGGCCAGCGCTTCTTCACCTTCAGAAGCCGCGGCGAGAAGGCCCCGGCCCGCTCAGGCGACGAAACGAGCGTGTGACGATCTCAGCGAGGTGCGCCATGAACTGTATATGCAGATATGAATCCCCCGTCGGTACCCTGACAATGGTCTCCGACGGGGATGCCTTATCCGCCCTCCTGTTTGAGGGGCAGGACCGCTTTCCGTATCTGACGGGTACGGAGGAGGTTCGGCAGTCTCTGCCCGTATTCCGGGATACGGCAGTCTGGCTGGACACGTATTTCTATGGCGGGATACCTGATTTCACGCCGACGCTCCGTCCGAAAGGCACCCCTTTCCGTCTGGCCGTCTGGGAGCTGCTGTCAGCTATCCCCTACGGCCGCACGGTGACCTACGGCGACATAGCGCGGCAGATCGCCCGGCATCGGGGCGTCGGGCGAATGTCCGCCCAGGCGGTGGGCGGCGCCGTGGGCAGCAACCCCATATCGATTATAGTCCCCTGCCATCGCGTCATCGGCGCCGACGGCAGTCTCATCGGCTACGGCGGCGGACTTGACAGAAAGCGGTTCCTGCTGGAGCTGGAGGGTATCGAAATTAAAAAGTAATAAAAACGCCGGGGCGAGCGAGATCCGTCCCGGCGTTTCATAATATAAGACAGCAGACTCCGCGCAACGGGGTCGAGTGTTCGATACGAAAAACAAAAAGGCCAACCCGCAAACGCGGATTGGTCTTTTTGGTCCGAGTGACTGGATTCGAACCAGCGGCAAGGCCGGGCTTCGCCCGCATTGCCTTCGGCCGCTGATTGTACGCGCTTCGCGCTTGAGGCCACTGGTTCGACCTTTCAATTCAAAGCAAAAATCCGCCGGGGATATTCCCCGAC
>JAEETR010000219.1 GCA_016286595.1 Oscillospiraceae bacterium
AAGCTGCATACTTAACGAAATTTCTGATTGCCGCTCACGCGGCTGAATGTGAGGTATAAGATGTTTGATGTTGTCGGTTTCAGCTCCCCGGTAATGGACATAGGCGTTGGCCTTGAAAAGCTGCCCAAGAAGGGCGAGACTGTTGAAATGCGGGATTACTGCTGGCAGGGCGGCGGCCCTGTCACCACCGGTGGCGTGGCCTCCGCCCGCCTCGGTGCAAAGGTGGCCATAATCGGCACTGTCGCCAACGATATAATGGGCCACTTCCTCTATAACGACTCAATCCGCCACGGCATAGACGTGAGAAATCTCATCTTCCGGGACGGCGCCCACACCACACCCTGCGCAATTCTCTCCGATTCCGAGACCTCCAACCGCACCATGATCGGCGGCTCCTTCATGCGCCCCGAGCCCATCAAGTGGGAAGAGGTTGACCAGGAGCTGCTGAGAAATACGAAGATATTCCACATCGGCATGGTGGACGAGGTCTGCAAAAAGTGCTGTGACGTGGTCCACGAGGCCGGCGGAAAGGTCCTCATCGATATGGGCGGCTACCGTCCCGGTATGACCGAGGAGACCTTCCCATACGTTGATTACTTTATCGGCTCCGAGATGTGCTATGACGGCTATTTCCAGTCCCGCGGCGTTGAGGACTCCAGCGAGACCCGCAAGGCCAACCTCATAAAGCTCCATGAGCTGGGCCCTGAGGTGGTAATCTTCACCCTGGGCAGCGTCGGCATGTGCGGTTACAGCGAGAAGGACGGTTATTTTGAGCTGCCCGCCTTCCGCGTGAACGCCATTGACACCGTGGGCTGCGGCGACGTTTTCCACGGCGCCTTCGCCGCCGCAATGGCCTTCGGCATGGACATCAAGTCCGGCGCCCGCTTTGCCAGCGGCACCTCTGCCATCAAGGCTACCCGCCAGGGAGGCCGCTGCGGCATTCCCACCCGTCCGGTGCTGGAGAAGTTCCTGGAGACCGGCGAGATCGATTACTCCGAGATCGACAAGCGCGTTGAGTACTATCGCCGCGGCCTCGATCACGCCTTTGAGCCCGAGTTCGTTTTCGACTAATACACAAATATTATAAGAAAAAGAGGAGCAGGCCGTGCCTGCTCCTCTTTTTTGACGGATATACAAAATCGAACCCTTATGTTATAATTTAAAAAACAGAGTACCCGAAACGGGAAAAGGAGACGCCTATGGCCTTCAAGAAGATAAAACCTGAGGATATAAAGGGCAACGTGTTCGATATGATTGACCGGCAGTGGATGCTCATCACCGCCGGCGATAAGAGCGGCTATAACATGATGACAGCCAGCTGGGGCGGCATGGGCGTGCTGTGGGGCAGAGACGTGGCGTTCTGCTTCGTGCGTCACTCCCGCTACACCTTCGGCCTCATGGAAAATGGCGAGTACTATACCCTCAGCTTTTACGGCGAGGAGTGCCGTCCGGCGCTGAACCTCTGCGGCAGCAAAAGTGGGCGGGATACAGACAAGACGGCGGCCACGGGCCTTACTCCCGTCTTTGCCGACTGCGGAGCGCCGTATTTTGCCCAGGCGAAGCTGGTGCTGGTGTGCAGAAAGCTCTACTCCGACGATATCGAGGAGAAGCATTTCATCGACAGATCCATACCCGCCCGGCAGTACGCCGACAACGACTACCATAAGACCTACGTGGGCGAGATAATCGAAGTTCTGACAAAAGAGGATTGAGCGTGGCGGAAAAAGAGATCGAAAAAGCCATAATCGCGGGCCTGGCCGCCGATTCTCTGCCGGAGGGGGAGAGTTCCACCGAAGAGAGCATGGACGAGCTGGAATCCCTCCTCGCCACGGCGGGGGGAGAATCCTGCGGAAGGGTGCTGCAGACAAAGAGGACCCCGGACCCCCGCAGCTTTCTGGGTTCCGGCAAGGTGCAGGAGATGAAGGAGCTCATCGAGGCGAATGACTGCACCCTCGCTGTGTTCGACAACGAGCTGACGCCGTCGCAGGCCAGAGCGCTGGAGAGCGACCTGGGCGTACGCATAGTGGACAGAGCCCAGCTGATACTGGACATTTTCGCCCAGCGTGCCCGGACGAGAGAGGGACGGCTGCAGGTGGAGCTGGCACAGTACAGTTATATGCTGCCCCGGCTAACCGGCATGTGGACCCATCTGGTGCGGCAGACAGCCTCCGGCGGCTCCAGCCCCATCGGTACCAGAGGACCCGGCGAGACCCAGCTTGAGACCGACCGGCGCCACATCAGAAGAAAGATACAGTCCCTGCAGCAGGAGCTGGAGAACGTGAGGCGGGTCCGTACCACCCAGCGCCGCCTGCGTGAGAAGAACGGCATCCCCGTTGTGGCCCTGGTGGGCTACACCAACGCCGGGAAAAGCACGCTTCTCAACACCCTTACCGGCGCCGATATTCCCGCCAACAACCGGCTTTTCGATACACTTGACACCACCACCCGCCGCCTTGAGCTGGAGACGGGGGAGGAGCTTCTCATATCCGACACGGTGGGCTTTATCCGCAAACTGCCCCACCATCTTGTAGAGGCCTTCAAGGCCACCCTCGAGGAACTGAAGTACGCAGACGTGCTTCTCCACGTCATCGACGTGTCCAATCCCGAGTGGGAGGTGCAGGCCGGGGTGGTGCGGGACCTTATTACCCAGCTCGGCGCTGAAAAGACTCCCTGCATCGACGTGTACAATAAAGCAGACGCGGCGCCCGTCAGCGAGATAATACCCCGCGGCGGCAATAACGTGGCCGTGTCCGCGCTGACCGGGGAGGGCGTCGACGATCTGATGAACGCCGTCCGCGCCGCCGTAGGCCGCGATAGGCGGCTGGTGACGCTGACGATACCGTATTCAGAACTTACTGTGATGGACGCGCTGCACCGCCGCGCCGACGTACGCTCCGTCGAGTACGATGAGCGGGGCGCTGTTGTAAAAGCGGTGGTGGACGCGGAGACTTACGGCCGTGTGCGCCGTTTCGCGGGAGAGGGCGAGTGATGGACGAGTATCTTATCCCCGGGGGCTACGGCGAATATGAGTTCACCGAAAAACGCTCCCGCTTCATTGGCCGGGTATGGCCGGTGTCCTCCGAACAGGAGGCGCTGGAGCGTATCGCGCAGACACGTGCGCTGGAGGAGGACGCCTCCCACAACGTGTACGCGTACAGCGTGCGGGGCGGCCCCATGCGTTTCTCCGATGACGGAGAGCCCGGCGGCACCGGGGGCAACCCGGTGATGAACGTGTTCACGAAACCGGGTATAGATGGCTTCTGCTGCGTGGTGACCCGCTATTTCGGCGGCATACTGCTGGGGGCGGGAGGACTCGTGCGCGCCTATTCAAAGGCCGCCGCGGGAGCCCTGAACGCCGCCGGTACGGGCAGAGTACGGCCCTGGAACGTGTACGCCGTCACCTGCTCCTACGGCGCTTACGAGCGCCTTCGCCGGGACGTTATCGCCTTCGGCGCCGCGGTGGAGAACGTGGAGTACGCCGAGAGCGTGACCATGACCGTGGCAGTGCCCGAGGCGGAGAGCGCCGGCATAGAGACCTATGTCGCAGACAGGACCGGCGCCGCGGCCTCCGTGCTGCTCATAGACACGCAGATGCGCGCCTGAGGGCGCACATAAAACGTTTATACTGCCGACTCCGTCTCCTTTTATGGGGGACGGAGGATTTTTTATGAAATGCTCTGCAAAAAACTGAAAAAAATAAAAGGATAATGCAAATCCGCGGCGTATATATTGTTCAGGAAAAAGCGAAAGCGTGAAAGGAGCTGCAATTATGGGTTATCCTATGATACACGTCAATTTCAACGTGGCGGACCTCGACAAGTCCATAGCCTTTTACCGTGAGGCGCTGGGCCTTGAGCCGGTGCGCCGCCGTGAAGGGCCGGGGGGCTCCTTCATAATCACTTATCTGGGCAGCGGCGAGAACGATTTTCAGCTGGAGCTGACCTGGCTGAGGGATCATCCCCAGAAGTACGACCTGGGCGAGGGAGAGTTCCATCTGGCGTTCAGAGCCGACGATATAGACGAGCTTTATGAAAAGCACAAGGCCATGGGCTGCGTATGTCAGGAGCGGAAGGGCGACAGCTATTACTTCATCGAGGACCCCGACGGCTACTGGCTGGAGGTCCTGCCGCCGGTGAGATAAGGGAGGGCGTATATGGATAATCTGCGCCTGAAGCGTGAGACGCTGGAAGATACGCTCATCGGGCCCTTCGGAGTGAAGGCCCGGGACTCAAAGGGCCGGCAGATCCCCGAGGAAGAGGACGGTATACGCACCTGCTTCCAGCGGGACGTGGACAGGATTACATACTCAAAGGCCTTCCGCCGGTTAAAGCACAAGACGCAGGTGTTCCTGTCACCTGAGGGGGACCACTACCGCACCCGTCTGACCCACACGCTGGAGGTCACCCGGCTGGCCCGGACCATGGCCCGGGCCCTGCAGCTCAACGAGGACCTGACGGAGGCCGTTGGACTCGGTCACGACCTGGGGCATACGCCCTTCGGTCACGCCGGAGAGCGGGCGCTGAACGTGCTCATGGCAGATCACGGCGGCTTCCGGCACTATGAGCAGAGCCTGCGGGTGGTGGACAGACTTGAAAAAAACCTGCGGGGCCTGAATCTGACCTGCGAGGTGCGGGACGGCATACTGCGCCACACAAACGATCCCTGGGCATCAACCCTTGAGGGTCAGCTCGTGCGCCGGGCCGATCTGATAGCCTATCTCAATCACGATCTGGACGACGCTATCCGGGCCGGGCTTCTCACCGAGGCCGACGTGCCCGAGGAGATAACCGCCGCCCTCGGTACCACCCACAGTCAGCGCATCAACACCATGGTGTGCGACGTGATCGAGTGCAGCATGGGAAAGGACAGGCTCTCCATGAGCCCCGGCGTTTTCCTGCTGCAGGAGGGGTTCAACTCCTTCATGTACGAGCAGGTGTACAAAAACCCCAAGGCAAAGAGCGAAGAGGACAAGGTGCTGGGCATCCTCGAGGGCCTTTTCCGCCACTACGCCGCCGACGCCGACCGTCTGCCCGGCGACTACCGCCGCATAGCGGACGAGGAGGGCATCGACCGGGCCGTGTGCGACTACATCTCAGGTATGACCGACGATTTCGCCGTGGAGTGCTTCGAGCGGATATACGTGCCCGGCTCGTGGACGATAAAATGATTCCCCCTGTCGGCACCGTTTTCGGTGCATCGACCCCGTTACAATGATTTCGCCGATAATATTCGGTGTATCACGGGGAGAAAACAGGAGATAATTGGAAAGGGGGATAAGTATGGCAATACCGGAGAGATTTATAGACGACCTTGTTTCCCGCAGCGATATAGTCGACGTGGTCTCCGACTACGTGCAGCTGACCAAGCGCAGCGGCTCCAACATGTTCGGTCTGTGTCCCTTCCACAACGAAAAAACGCCGTCCTTCTCCGTTTCGCCGGACAAGCAGATCTACCACTGCTTCGGCTGCGGCAAGGGCGGGGGAGTCATCAATTTCATAATGGAGATAGAAAATCTGCCCTTCCCGGACGCAGTGCGTTTTTTGGCAAAGCGGGCGGGGATGGAGGTGCCCGAGGACACCGTGGACGACAGAACGGCCACGCGCCGTTCGCGTCTGCTGGCTCTCAACAAGGACGCCGCAAGATTTTTCTACGAGAACCTTTCAAAGCCCGTCGGCGCCGGCGCCGTGGAATACATCAACAGCCGGGGTCTGAATAAGGACGTGGTGGTCCGTTTCGGTCTGGGCGCCGCCCCGGATTCCTGGAACACCCTGTCCGACGCCATGCAGTCAAAGGGCTACTCCGTGGGCGAACTGCTGGAGGCCGGCCTCGTGAAGCGCGGCAGGAACGGCGGCGTGTACGACGTTTTCCGCAACCGCCTCATGTTCCCGGTGATAGACGTCCACGGCGACGTGGTGGGCTTTTCCGGCAGAATAATCGGCGATGGGGAGCCGAAATACCTCAACTCCCCGGATACGCCGGTGTTCCAGAAGAGCCGCAACCTTTTCGCGCTCAACCTGGCCAGAAAGACGAAGCGGGGCATGCTTATGCTGGTGGAGGGAAATATCGACGTGGTCATGCTCCACCAGGCGGGCTTTGACTGCGCCGTGGCCTCTCTGGGCACGTCGCTCACGACGGAACAGGCCCGTCTGATGGCGAGATATACGAAGAACGCCGTGCTTTGCTACGACTCCGACAACGCCGGAGTGAAAGCGGTACAGCGGGCCATACCCATACTTGAGTCCACCGGCCTTTCCGTGCGCGTGCTGCGCATGAGCGGAGCCAAGGACCCGGACGAATATATCAAAAAGCACGGGGCGGACTCCTTCACAGTTCTGCTGGAGAGAAGCGAGAACCACATCGAGTACACGCTGCTGTCCGCCCGGGATAAATACGACCTTGCCACCGACGACGGGCGCCTTGGATTCATGCGGGAGGCTACCGGCCTTCTTGCGGCCCTGCCCAACGCCGTGGAGCGGGATATCTATTCCGCCCGGGCCGCCGAGTACGCAGGGGTTTCGCTGGACGCGGTGAAGAGCGAGGTGAACCGGGAGGTCCGCCGCCGTATAAGGGAGAGCCGCCAGAAAAGAGAGCGGGACGCCTCGCGTCCGGAGCTGGCGGTGCAGCCCGCAGAGCGGTCCCTGCGGTACGACAACGTGCCCTCGGCCATGGCTGAGGAGGGAATAGTCAGACTGCTGATGCTTGACCCGTCCCTTGTGAAGGAAAGCGGGGAGCTTAAGCAGGAGGATTTCACGTCGGAATTCCTCGGAAAGGTATATTCCGTGATATGCCGCCGTTATAATGACGGGGAGACGGTGTCGCTGGCGTCCCTCACGAGAGAGCTGACCCAGGAGGAGATGAGCCATCTCAGTACCGTGCTGCAAAAGCCGGAATCGCTGGCCGACTCGTCCGAAAAGCTGAGGGATTACATAAAAAGAATGCAGACAGAGCAGCTGAGGGCCCGGGCAAAAACGGACCCCATAGAGGCTATGAAGATACTTAGAGACAGGAAGGGGTTAAGTGGTTGATATGGAAGATATGAAGAACGTTGAAAACGAAGAGCTCAGGGACGATATCCTTGAGGAGAATCCCGCGCAGGAAGAGCCCTTGAAGGAGAAAAAGCCCGCGAAAAAAACCTCCTCCGGCTCAAAGCGTTCCTCCAGGAAAAAGGCGGAAGCCCCCGACGAGGACGCCGGAAAGACCCACGAGCAGATAGTGGCGGAGCGGCTTACCGCCCTTATAGAAGAGGGCAAGAAGAAGGGGAGTCTGTCCTCCAAGGAACTGCTGGAGACCCTCGAGGAACTCAATCTCGAGCAGGAGCAGATAGACAGATTCTACGACGTGCTGGAAAACCTGGGCGTGGACGTGGGCAACGACGAGGCGCTGGACACACTGGACGCCGACGACGCCCCGGCCCTTGAGGAGCTCAGCGAGATAGAGGAGATATCCAAGGAGGAACTGGTGGACCCGGATTCCCTGGTGGACAGCTTCGCTATCGACGACCCGGTGCGCATGTACCTCAAGGAGATAGGCAAGGTGCCCCTGCTGACCTCCGATGAGGAGGTGGCCCTGGCCACGGCGATGAGCGAGGGCAGCGAAGCCGCCGAGAAGCTGGAAGCCGACCGCCGCCTGGAGGAGGACAGCCCCGAAAAACTGTCTGCCGAGGAAAAAGCGCGGCTGCAGGCGCTGGTACAGGAGGGTGAGAAGGCCAAGAAAAAGCTGGCCGAGGCCAACCTGCGCCTTGTCGTGTCCATTGCCAAGCGTTACGTGGGCCGGGGCATGCTGTTCCTCGACCTAATTCAGGAGGGAAACCTGGGCCTTATAAAAGCAGTTGAAAAATTCAACTATCAAAAGGGCTATAAGTTCTCCACCTACGCCACGTGGTGGATCCGCCAGGCCATCACCCGCGCCATCGCCGATCAGGCCCGCACCATCCGCATTCCCGTGCACATGGTGGAGACCATAAACAAGGTTATCCGCGTATCCCGTCAGCTGCTGCAGGAGCTGGGCCACGACCCCACTCCCGAGGAGATATCCGAGAACATGGGCATGCCCGTGGAGAAGGTCCGGGATATACTGAAGATAGCGCAGGAGCCCGTATCTCTGGAGACGCCTATCGGCGAGGAGGAGGACTCCCACCTGGGCGACTTCATCC
>JAEETR010000220.1 GCA_016286595.1 Oscillospiraceae bacterium
ATCATTGATGGTGCGGCCGTCCTCATAGTACTGGGTGCAGGCTTCGGTGGTGATGGTGAAGCCCTGGGGCACAGGCAGACCAATGTTGGTCATCTCAGCAAGGTTAGCGCCCTTGCCGCCGAGGAGCTCGCGCATGGTGGCGTTGCCCTCAGAGAACAGGTAAACGTACTTTTTACTCAACTCGTCTTCCTCCTAATGTAATATATGGGTTGAATTGGGTTTACAAAATTGGCATGCTGAAACAGACATACTGATTCAGTATGTGCACAGTATATCAGCATGAATGCAAAATTGCAACGATTACAGATATAAAAATAGGTGCTGACGGCAAAAAATTTACGAATGCGGGTATGAAACCCGCCGCCTCTGGTTTTAAGGGAGGCTATGGCCTGTGCAGCCCTCACAGGGGACAGCGACCCGGCGCCTCAATGAAAAGGCTCCCTGAAGACTCAGGGAGCGCCGCTGAAAGAAAATTTGTCAGGTTTTTTATTTTTTCTCGCTGAATATAAGAATGGCGTATCACAGATGACAACTAAATATTATTTATTATTTCCCACTAAAATCATCAGTATAATCAACACCCCAATAATCATTATATTCGTCTGTTTCTTTTGTAGTCTGGGGATTTCTTATCCGTCTGTTTTTGCTTGTTATATTTTGTTTATATGTGCGTTTCTTGTTATCTTTATCTTGCTTTCCTATCCAATATATTATCAATACAATAAAACCAATAACAAAAATAATACTGAACATAATATTGTTCCTTTTCCTGGTTTATTTTGAAGTTGATTTTATTATAGCATAAAATAAAACAAAGTAAGCGGTGAAGGTTTCATCGTAATCGGCGAAACCCTCCGGCGCCCGCCCGGTGCTTTTTTATTCTTCTTTTCATTTCCCCACGCAGAACCGTGAGAAAATATCCTCCACCACGTCCTCCCGGACGGCGCGGCCGGTGAGGTTGGCGATGGCGGCGGCGGCCTGTTCGCAGGCCGTCAGCACCACGTCGGGGGTGTAGCCCTCATCAAGGGCGGCGACGGCGCCCTCCAGCGCGTCGGCGGCCCGGCCGATCTCCCCGGCCTGCCGGGCGCTGGTGATTATCTCCCCGGCGGGGGCGTCGCCCCCGGCGAACATGGCACCCAGATCTTCTGCCAGGGCGGCGATACCCTCCCCGGTGACGGCGCTGGTCTCAAATACGGGGTTTTCCCCGAAATCGGGGCGGTCCGCGGCGGGCAGGTCCCGCTTCGTGCGCACGACGACGGTTTTTCCCGCCTTTTTTGCCGCGTCGAAAAGGGCCGCGTCCTCCCCGGTGAAGGGGACGGAGGAATCGGACAGGTAAAGGATGAGGTCGGCGCCGTTCATGGCGTCGATGCTGCGCTTCACGCCCAGGGACTCGATCTCGTCGGCGGTGTCCCGGATGCCTGCGGTGTCGATGAGGCGGAAAAGGGTGCCGCCCAGATTCACGCTCTCCTCCACCGTGTCCCGGGTGGTGCCGGGAACGTCGGTGACGATGGCCCGCTCGTAGCCCGCCAGGGCGTTGAGAAGGGAGGATTTTCCCGCGTTGGGGCGGCCGATGATGGCGGTTTTAACGCCGTTTTTCATTATCATGCCCCGGTCGAAGGTGCCCAGCAGGGAGCGCAGACCGTCCCGGCTTTTTTCGAGAGTGCGGCGGTACTCCTCGATCTCAAAGTCCTCCACGCCCTCGTCGGGCCAGTCGATAACGGCGTGATAGTGGGCCATGACGGCGACGATATCGTTATATATCGTTTCCGCCCGCCGGAACACGGCGCCGTCCAGCTGTCCGGCGGCGTTGCGCAGGGCGGCGGGGGTGGCGGCGTCGATAACGTCCATGACGGCCTCTGCCCCGGTCAGGTCCAGCCTGCCGTTCAAAAACGCACGCCTTGTGAACTCCCCGGGCAGCGCCTGCCGCACCCCGGCGGCGAAGAGGGAGCGCAGTCCCTCGGCCAGGGCCATGGGGGAGCCGTGGCACTGCAGCTCCGCGGTGTCCTCCCCGGTGTAGGACCGGGGGGCCCGGGACACGGTGCACAGGCAGTCGTCTATCACGGCGCCGTCGGCGCCTATCAGATGGCCGTATATGAGCTTCCTGTCGGGGAAGGAGGCGGCGCTCACGCCGTTTTTCGCGCGGAAAACGGCCCCGGCGGCCTTGACGGCGTCCGGGCCGGAGACGCGTATTATGCCCACGGCGGCTTTTCCCCCGCCGGTGGACACGGCGGCTATGGTGTCGGCCATATCTGTACCCCTTTCAAAAGAGGGAGGCTTCAGGCCTCCCTCACGGCAAATTCCAGCAGATTTTCGTCGTAATAATAGAGTATATCCTTCTTTACGTCCTCAAGGACGTCCGGCGGGGCGGCGACGGCGGCTCTGCCGTCCTCCGCGGTCACGGATACGTCCTCGTACCCCAGCGCGGGGATGAGATTATCCCGCAGCTCGTCCGCCAGCTCGTCGATGTGAGCGGCGTAATACTCGTTGGTGCGGGGCCGGTTGTAGCCCTTCAGCGGCGCGGAATTGGCGGTGAAGCATATGACGAGGAACATGACCAGCAAAAAGAGGAAAAACGCCGCGCCTATGGGCCGTATCTTCTTTACGAACTCTTCTCCCGTACCCATCAGCCGGCCACCCTCGTCTGAACGTAGTATTCGATCCTGCGGAACCGGTCGAAGGCCGCCTTCCCCTGCGGGGAGAGCGTCTTGACCAGCTCGCCGTTCTCGCGGAAAAGACCGCTGCCGGTGTTGATGACGTCAACGCTCTGGCGCAGGGCGCGGCCCTCCTTCATGAAGGCGCTGCCGCCCCATCCGCACAGGTCGAAGACCTCGCCCATCAGGAAGCAGGGGGACATGTCGGCCCCCTCGCCGGTGAAATCGCGGCCGAGAACGGACTTCGCCGCGTCGTTGGCCCATATCACGTAGGGGGTGGAGTAGTAGTTGCAGAACCCCTCCTCCGTGGAAACGTCGATATTTATGCCCAGCATGGGGTAAAAGGCCTCGTTGTCGCCCATCCAGGGCTTGTGGTCGCCGAAGAACACCACCACCACCGGCGCGTCGTCGTCCCGCAGGGTGTCGATAAAGGCGGACAGCCGCGTGAGCGTGTCGCTGCAGCCGTACAGATAGTTGTTCACGGCGCAGTAGGCCTCGTCGGTGAGACCCTCCCGGGAGACGAACTGCTCGTCCACGGTCCAGTTTGTGTAGTAGGGCCCGTGGTTCTGATAGGAAAGATGATAGGCGAAATAGGGCACGGTGACGTCCCGGCTTGCGTACATGTCGGCTATGACGGCGAAGAAGCTGCGGTCGGTGCGGTCGGCGCCGCCGACGTCGTCCAGGAACAGATATCTGTCGTAGCCCAGATACTCGTTGACGTTCCGGCGGTTGTAGAACCAGTCGTCCCCGGCGTGATAGCCCTCAGTGTAGTAGCCCTGGGAACGGAAATAGCGGATATAGGACTCGGTGGCGTGGTTGAGGGGCCCCAGCTCCGAAAAGCCGGTGAGGAAGCACCGCTCGGTGTCCACCGTGCCCCCGGCGAAGATGTTGTCCACCAGCACTCCGGACACGCCCTCGGCCTGCAGCGCGTGGAGAGGGGCGAAGACGTCCCGGGTCAGACGCACCCCGTCGTAGACAGACAAGTCGCAGCAGGACTCCAGCATTATGGTTATTATGTTAACCTTTTGACCCTCCGGGATATCGTCGCTGCCGACAGCGGCCAGCGCCTGGGCGGCGTCCGCCTCGCTGTATCCGGCGGGGCGCCTGTAGGTCAGGTCCCGGAAGCTGTGGATAAAGGGGTAGATGAAGCCCCGGGAGACGAACTGGTCGGCGTCGTCCCACTGCTTCACCTCGATGCGGGGGGAGTCGTTGCAGTTGGCGTTATAGAAATCGCCCCGCAGGTACAGGGCGGAGCAGCCGGTCAGAAGAAGGGCGCACACCACGGCGCCCGTTATCCGCGCCCGGGCGCTTTTCAGGCTGCCGGGCATGAGGAATACGGCGAACACGACGCCCGCCGCGAAGGCGATGATCGCCGCCCATACCCGGCCCGTCAGCTCCAGGGTGTAGCGGGTGGCCACCATGTTGGCCGCCTCCCCGGCAAGGGCGATATCCGCCGCCTTGAAGGGGTCGGAGCGCAGGCGCACCTTGTAGTACTGCACCAGGGAAAGGGTGAGGATCAGGGCGCCCCCCAGGGCGAAGGCGGACCACGCCCGCCCGGTGACGAAGTAGAGGAAATAAATCAGTATAAGGCAGGGAACTATATTCAGCGCGGCTATGACCGCGCTGTCAAAATACGACAGGAAAAGCTCCCACCCGATGATCTCCCCGTAGCTTGAGCACACGAAAAGGGACACGACGCCCAGGCCCACCCCCATGAGGGTGAGCATGACGAAAACGTATATCCAATGGGCCGGGGCCCTCTGCCTCCAATATGGGTTGGCGGGGTCCCCGGCGTCCTTTGCGCTGGTGAAAAGTACGGTGTCCCGTATCACGCGGGTGACGTTTGAAAGCAATTAAAAGACTATCCTTTCGGCGATGTAGCTCTCCAGCTCGTCGATCTTTATGCGCACCTGCTCCATGGTGTCGCGGTCGCGCACGGTGAGGGGGCCGTCGTTGTCGGTGTCGAAATCGTAGGTGACGCAGAAGGGCGGGCCCACCTCGTCCTCACGGTGATAGCGCTTGCCGATGGAGCCGGCGTCGTCGTAATCGCACATGAACTTCTTCTGCAGGGAATGGTAAAGCTCCGTGGCGGGACCGGCCAGCTTCTTGGACAGAGGCAGCACGGCGCACTTGAAGGGGGCCAGGGCCGGGTGCAGACGCAGCACGGTGCGCACGTCGTTCTTCTCGGCGTCCACCACCTCTTCGTCGTAAGCGTCGCACAGGAAGGCCAGGGTCACACGCTCCACGCCCAGGGAGGGCTCCACCACGTAGGGGATGTAATGCTCGTTCTTGTCCTGGTCGAAATAGGTCATATCCTGACCGGAGATGGTCTGGTGCTGGGTCAGGTCGTAATTGGTCCTGTCGGCCACGCCCCACAGCTCGCCCCAGCCGAAGGGGAAGAGGTACTCGAAGTCGGTGGTGGCCTTGGAGTAGAATGAGAGCTCCTCGGGCTCGTGGTCACGCAGGCGCAGACACTCGTCCTTCATGCCCAGGCCCATAAGCCACTCGTGGCAGAAGCCCCGCCAGTAGGCGAACCACTCCAGGTCGGTGTCGGGCCCGCAGAAGAAATCCAGCTCCAGCTGCTCGAGCTCGCGGACCCGGAAGATGAAGTTCTTGGGGGTTATCTCGTTGCGGAAGCTCTTGCCTATCTGGCAGATGC
>JAEETR010000221.1 GCA_016286595.1 Oscillospiraceae bacterium
GTGGTCTTCCCGGACGGCGTGAACGTGCTGCCCTGGATGCTCTGCGGCACCAATGAGATCGGCGAGGCCACGGCGGAGAAGATGCTTACCGCGCGCCTGGTGGTCTGGTCTCTTCACGGTATCTACGGCGCGGGCAAGGATCTGGACGAGACCTTCGGCCTGATTGAGACAGCCGAAAAGGCCGCCGAGATCTATATGAAGATCGCCCACCTGCCCCGCGTGAACACCATCACCGACGATATGATGCACCAGTTGGAGCAGCGCTTCGGCGTCAAGGGCCGTGAAGGGTATCTCGAATAGTCGATGTGCCAAAGAAGGATTGAAAATGGGAAATTTCAGACCAACAGGTTTTCCGGGATTTTCTCTATAAAAACAAAAAAAGATGAGCTGCAGGCCACGGCCTGCAGCTCATCATATTCCCGATAATAGTTTGATAATAAAGCAAAAGAGCCTTGAAACATCAAGTTTCAAGGCTCAAATGTTGGAGCTGCTGGGCAGATTCGAACTGCCGACCTCATCCTTACCAAGGATGCGCTCTACCTACTGAGCTACAGCAGCAAATTGGCGACCGAGATGGGGCTCGAACCCACGACCTCCAGCGTGACAGGCTGGCGTTCTAAACCTGCTGAACTACTCGGCCGTGTCGTGTCAACATCGGCTATTTTACAATAACCGCCCTGCAATGTCAAGAAAAATCTTTCAGTGACGCGGCAATTTTCTTCATATCCTCCCTCTCCGCCGGCGCGTTGAGGAAAATCTCCCTTCCCTGCCAATAAAACGCGAGTCTTTCCGCCCACAACGCCTGCGGCGACACACCCAGCCGTTCCGAAAACCGCAGAGACTCCTCCGTGCGGTACAGCAGATCCCCCAGCACGGGACAGCCGGAGGCCAGGCAGTGGACCCTTATCTGGTGCGTACGGCCGGTGAGAAGCCGCAGGCGCAGCATCGACACCTCGGCGCCGCATATCTCCCCGGTTTTTATCACGCTGTATTTCGTTACGGCTCTCTGCCCCTCTTCCGCCGCCGTCCTCATCATACTGCCGCCGGACAGCCGACGGATAGGCAGGTCTATCACGCCCTCCCCCGTCACGGGACGGCCCATGACCAGGGCGGAATACTCCTTCACGGCGCTCTCCGCCGCCAGCGCGGCGCAGGCCAGCGCCTGATAGTGGGCGTTCTTCGCGAACAGCACGATGCCGCCGGTGTCCCTGTCCAGGCGGTTCGCCGCGTGGCACACTCCGCTGCCGGAGGTGCGCAGAAGATACCCGCTGACGTAATTGGACAGCGTTCCGTCGTACCTTGAGCGCGACGGATGGGTCAGCATTCCGGTAGGCTTGACGACCGCCAGGAGGCCCTCGTCCTCGTATATTATCCCGAGCGGACCCTCCTGCGGCACGAGAGCGGTCTTTCTCTCCACGCCCTCCACGTCGGCGGTGACCACGTCGCCGGGGGCCAGGATATAGTCTGTATGGGCGCTCTCGCCGTTGACGAACAGCGCGCCGGACCACTTGAGCCGCCGCACCATGGTCAGCGACACGCCCATGTCCCGGCGCAGCACGTTATACAGCTTTCGTCCGCCGATCTTTTCCGTGTAAGTGATCATCTCACGATTTCCGCAGGGCGGACACCACGGCGTCAAAGCCCATGGAATGGGACGCCTTGACGAGAACGGTATCCCCGTCCCTCACCGTGTCGCCCAGGGACGCGATGAGTTCGTCCTTCGAGCCGTACCAGCGGCCGTCACGGCCGCCCGCGGACCGGTAGCCCTCTGCGGTACTGCGGGACAGTTCGCCGCAGCAAAGGAGCATATCTATATCCAGCTCCGCCGCCAGCGCCCCCACCGCCCGGTGCAGGGCGGTCTCGTTCTCACCCAGTTCCAGCATATCCCCCAGCACGGCCACGCGCCGCCCTTCAAGCGCGGCCACTGACCGCAGGGACGCGGATACGGAGTTGGGATTGGCGTTGTAGCAGTCGTCTATTATCGTTATATCGCCGCTTTTCACCACGTTGGCGCGGCTGCCCACGGGGCGGTAATCCGTAAGGCCCGCGGCGATCTCGCCGTCGGTGAGACCCAGCTCGCGGCCAACGGCGGCGGCGGCAAGGGCCGCTGCGGCGATATGGGTGCCGAAGGCGGGGATGGTCACGGCGAAGCGGCCCGCGGGCGTGACTATATCGCAGCCGATGCCCTCAAGGCCCCGGCTGACCACGTTCTCGGCGCGGAAGTCGTTGTCCGGGCCGAACCCATAGGATATCTTTCGTATCCCCGGGTCGAAGGAGCGGAGAGGCTCGTCGTCGGAGAACAGAACGGCAAGGCCGTCCTTTTTCATATACGCGAACACCTCGCCCTTGGCCCGCAGGACGCCGTTCAGATCCCCCAGGTTTTCCAGATGGCAGTAGCCCACGCAGGTGAATATAAGCACGTCCGGCCGCACCATGGCGGCAAGGCGGCTCATCTCCCCGAAGTCGGAGATGCCCATCTCCACCACGGCGGCCTGATGACCCTCGTCTATGGACAGCAGCGTCAGCGGCACGCCCAGCTCGTTGTTGAGATTGGCCTCGGTCTTCAGCACGCTGTACCTGCGGCTCAGCACCGCTGCCGTCATCTCCTTGGCGGTGGTCTTTCCCACGCTGCCGGTAACGCCCACGACGGGTATATCCAGCGTGGAGCGGTACCACGCCGCCAGATCGTGAAGGGCCTGACGGGTGGACCCAACCAGAGTATACGGCACGGGGCTGTCGACCTCCCGCTCGCAAAGGCAGCATACGGCGCCGTTCGC
Organism: Oscillospiraceae bacterium; assembly: GCA_016286595.1. GTDB lineage: Bacteria > Bacillota > Clostridia > Oscillospirales > Oscillospiraceae > RUG626. The sequence goes on from JAEETR010000221.1 coordinate 2,778, forward strand.
GGCGGCGGCGGCGATATAGCCGTGACCGTCAGTACGATCCCCCTTTATGCAGGCGAAAAGGCTTCCGGGACCGGCTGCGCGGCTGTCGATGACCGCGCCGGTGACGACGTCTCCCCGGCGCTCCGGGTCTCCCCGATACTGCCCGCCGATGATCTCCGCTGTTTTTTCAAGAGTGATGGGCTTCATTGGCGTTCCCTCACTGGTATTTTCTCATCGATCCGTCGATTATCCGCTGACAAAGGTCCTTGTAGGATATGCCCGCGGCGGCGGCCTCCTGTGGCATAAGGCTCATGGGCGTCATGCCGGGCAGGGTGTTGGCCTCCAGGCACCAGACCTCTCCCGCCCCGTCAACTATAAAGTCCATTCGGGCGTAGACCTCCATGCCCAGGGCGTTATATACGTCCACCGCCGCCTTCTGCAGCTTTTCCGTTATCTCCGGCGGGAAGTCGGCGGGACAGTACTCGTCTGTCATACCGCTCTGATACTTGTTCTTATAGTCGTAGAACCCCTGTCTGGGGCATATCTCGATAGCGGGAAGGGCCTTGCCCTCCAGCACGCCCACGTCCACCTCGCGGCCCTTTATGTAGGTCTCCACCAGCACGTTGTCCTCGTACTTGAAGGCCAGATCGAGAGCGTCGCCGTACTCCTTTTCGTCATGGGCGATGGAGGTCCCCACGCTGGAGCCGCCGGAACGGGGCTTGACCACGCAGGGATATACCGCGGGCTGACGGCGCTTATCGTTCACGTTCTGCACGAAGCCCTCCGGTGCCCGGATGCCGTTCTGCACGAACATCTCCTTGGCCACCTGCTTGTTCATGGCCATGGCGCTGGCGAGATAGCCGCAGCCGGTGTAGCGTATGCCCTGCAGGTCCAGGGCTGCCTGCAGCCTTCCGTCCTCGCCGATGGAGCCGTGAAGGCCCAGAAAGACTATATCCGCGGCCCGGCATATCTCGAACACGTTGTCGCCGATAAGGCTGTCGTTGTCCTGGACGCGGCTTTTCCTCACCGTCTCCAGGTCCGGAGTCTGCTCGCCTATGGCCTGCTTCGGTCCGCAGTCCGGCAGAGAGAATATCTCCTTCGGGTCATCGTAGGCGCCGGTGTATCCGAAATAAACGTCCACCAGCACGGCCCGATGCCCCAGCTCCCGCAGGGCAGCCGCCACCTTGCTTCCGCTGGTGATGGAAACGTCCCGCTCGGTGGACAGTCCGCCGCACAAAACGACTATATCCATTGAAAACTCCTCCTTGAAAGAGCGTTTTTCTTTTCCATGATATTCTATGATAGCACAGCCGAATTGAGCTATCAAGCCGATTTTGTCCGCCGTGCCCGGGTTTTGTCCGTTTCAGTATTGCATAAAAGGGCTGTTTGGTGTAATATAATAACGCAATTATAACCTCTCGTCCCGTCCAGAAGGAGGCATGAACTGTGAAAAAGAGCACGATATGGAAGATAATAGCCATTGTGGCGGCCGTCGCCGCACTGACCACCGTCATATTCATCTACCGCAAACAGATAAGGGAATTCATCAGCAGCCTCACCGCCAAGGTGAAGGACGCCGTTGAAAAGCCCCGCTTTACCGCCGAGGAGTACGACGATTTCGCGGACATCTGACGCCTCGCCGTGACCGGTAAGTGATATGAAAAAATATATCGGCTTTATTATAGCCTTCGTAATCTTCCTCATACTCACCGTCATGTCGGCTTACGTGCTGTTCTTTGAGAAGACGAGCCAGTTCGAGCCGGACGTGGACATCAAAAACGTGGTGACGATGAACGTATCCTCCGGGTACCGGGCGATTTTGGGGCCCGGCAACGTGAAGAGCGTGACCCCCTCCATCGACAGCGTCGACAAGGACGGCAAGCTCTACACCGTACGGGGAACCGCCGCCATCGAGTGCGTTGACGGCGATTATACCGGCGGCTTTACACTGGAGTACGAGCTGCAGAAGGACCAGTTCGTAATGAAAAACACGGCTCTGGACGACCCGGTGAAGGTCGGAGAATGAATAACGAAAAGCGGCGTCTGCTGACGCCGCTTTTTCTTTTATCTCCCCGTGGAGCCGAAGCCTCCCGCTCCCCTGTCCGTCTCGGAAAGGTCCTGCGTCTGCACGAACTCGGCCTGATATACGCTCATTATCACCAGCTGGGCTATCCTCTGCCCCGGCGCTATCTCCGCGGCGTCCTCGCCGTGGTTGTGGAGCGACACGAGTATCTCCCCCCGGTAATCCGAGTCGATGACGCCCACCTTGTTGGCGGGGGCAAGGCCGCTTCTTGTGGCCAGCCCGCTGCGGGCGAATACGAAGCCGGCATACCCCTCCGGTATCTCCATGGCGATGCCCGTGGGCACCATGACGGTCTTCCCCGGGTCCACGACTATCTTCCCGTCTATGCAGGCCGTCAGGTCCGCGCCTGCGGAGCCGGGTGTGGCGAAGGCGGGCATCACGGCATTTTCTCTGAGCTTTACCGCTCTAATGGTCAGCTTATCCATATCGGCCTCCCTGAAATCGGTTGATATGAAAAGTATAGCAGAAAATCATCTCCCGGACAATATGAAACGCCCCGCGCTTTGAAGGCGCGGGGCGCAGGTTTACATGTGCAGTATGGTCATGGAGGTCCGGAAGTAAATAAGCAGGGCCAGCGCGTCCACGATGGTGGTGATGAAGGGGCTGGCCATAACGGCGGGGTCGAAGCCCAGCTTCTTTGCCAGCAGGGGCAGCGTGCAGCCCACCAGCTTGGCGCACAGCACCGTCAGCGCCAGCGTTATGCACACCGCGAAGGTGACGGCCACCGTTATGCTGCTGTTGCCCATGAGCATCACGTCCACGAGACGGATCTTCAGGAAGTTTGCGGCGGCCAGGACTACGCCGCACAGCACGGCCACCCGGCTCTCCTTCCACATGACCTGCAGGATGTCCTTGAACTCCAGATCGCCCAGGGACAGGGCGCGGATTACCGTGACCGACGCCTGGGAACCGGTGTTGCCGCCGGTGTCCATGAGCATGGGGATGAAGGCCGTCAGTACCGGCAGAACACTCAGGGCGTCCTCGAAGGAGGTTATTATCATGCCGGTGAAGGTGGCGGACACCATCAGCAGCAGCAGCCAGGGTATCCTGGCCTTCCACAGGTCGAATACGCTGGTCTTGAGATAAGGCTTGTCCGTAGGGGTGATGGCGGCCATCTTCTCGATATCCTCCGTGGCCTCCTCTTCCATAACGTCGATGGCGTCGTCTACGGTGACGATGCCCACGAGTCTGTTCTCCTTGTCCACCACGGGCACCGCCAGAAGGTCGTAGGTGGACAGCGTGGCGGCCACCTCCTCCTGGTCGTCGGTGGTGGTGACGGAGATTATGTCGGTACCCATTATGGCGGATACCTCAGCGTCGTCCTCGGACATGATTATCGTCTTGAGCGACAGGTAGCCGATGAGCACCCGGTTGTTGTTTGTAACGTAGCAGGTATAGATGGTCTCCTTGTCGATGCCAGTGCGCCGGATGTGTTTTATGGCGTCCTCCATGGTCATCTGGGGCCGGAGGGTCACGTACTCCGTGGTCATTATGCTTCCGGCCGAGTCCTCGGGATAGTTGAGGACCTCGTTGATCATCTTGCGCTTGTCCGGGTCGGCCTGCTGGAGTATGCGCCGCACCACGTTGGCCGGCATCTCCTCCACTATATCGGCCGCATCATCAACGTACAGCTCGTCGACGACTTCCTTCAGCTCGGCGTCGGAGAAGCCCCGGATAAGGAGCTCCTGCTGGTCGGAATCCATCTCAACGAAGGTATCCGCCGCCTGTTCCTTGGGCAGAAGGCGGAAAAGAAGCGGCAGCTTCGAGTTGTCTATCTCCTCGAAAAGCTCCGCGATATCCGCGGGCTGCATCGTTACGAGCACGTCCCGCAGGGTGGAGTATTTTTTGCCCTCCACCAGGGCCTCGATGGTAGATACCATCAGGACCTGTTCATCTGCCATGGGCCACGCCTCCGTTCATTTTCGTATTTCTCATCACGATCTGCATGGAATCAAGAAAACGATAGAAGGCGCATATGGGCCACGATATGGGCCGCCGGGCATCAGGTGCGGCGCTGCGAACGGACGCTTCCCCCTGACCGGCAATATAACCCCGTACTTCGGCCCGGTGCGCCGTTACCGCCGTCCGCGTCCATTCTTTTCACCTCACCTTTCATAAAAATAATAAATCCGCGCCGGATAATTCCGGCGCGGATATCGCTGCGATCGCAGTTGCCGTCCTGGCTTTAGTATCACAGGGCGATGAAATTGCGTTATGTCACGCCTTGCATTCGACGTGACCTGCTCAAACCCTCTAATAGTGTCTCCACTACTTCGCGGCAGCAATCCTTATCCCTGTGGTAACCTTACCTACCGGAACAATTATTCTGTTCTCTCCCGGATTACAGATACTGGGAGAACTCGATGGACTCGTTGTTGGGCCCCTTGATCTTGAAGTAACGAACACCGTTATCCCAGAAGGGCAGGTCTCTCGGACCCTCGGTGATCTCGTAGCCCTCGGCCTGGCACATGGCCAGAGCCTTCTCCACGTCGGTAACGTCGAGAGCGACGTGGTCGACGGAGCCGCCGGGCTGACCCTCAACGCCGTCACGCTTGCTCATAAGCTCGATGGTCAGGTTGCCGAGGCGGATGAAGCACATTCTCATGGGCTCTCTGTCGGGCTTCCAGGCGATCTCAAATCCCAGTTTCTTATAGAACTCAAGACTCTTCTCAAAGTCAATGGCATGAATGCCCAGGTGCTGCAGTCCGGTCACAGTGTACTCGCTAGCCATAGTATCTCTCCTTTGCCGCCCGCTTGGTCAAAATGCGGGCATAATAATTTATTTCGCTAAAATTATAGTCCATTGTGCATAGCGATGTCAAGCGTTTGCGTCTACTTTTTGCGTCTGCGGCCGTTGGCGGTGACAAGGCCGAAGGCGCCGCCGCACACGCCGCCGATGACGTGGGTCAGCTGGGAGACGTTGTCCCTGAGGAAAAGCCCGTCGATTATCTCCCCGCCTATGTAGAACACCGCCACCAGGATGAGCGTCAGAGGTATGGTGCCGCTCTTCACGCCGGACAGCGACGACAGTATTATCAGCATGAACACTATGCCGCTGGCCCCCAGCAGAGCCGTGCCGGGGAAGAAAATGAACTGCACCAGACCAGAGATGAACGCCGTCAGCGCCATGGTCCCCAGCAGAGGCCCGGAGCCGTACTTATCCTCCATGGAGGGGCCTATCACCAGCAGCAGAAGAGTATTGTTTATATAGTGCTGCCATCCGGAATGGCCCAGCACGTGGGTGAAAAAGCGCAGATACGTCAGCGGGCTTCTCAAAGACGAGCGGTATACGCTGAAAAGCCGCATATTGGCCACGCCGCCGGTGAGCCTGTTCATGACCAGCGCGAACAGCGACAGCAGCGCGAAGGTGAGGATGACGGGAGAGTTGTATCTTATGCGTCTGAGCATGCTTTACGCCCCCTTGTACTCCATAAATACGTGATCGTCCGAGCGGTCGTACTCCGCGAAGCCGCATTTTCTGTAGACGTGTATGGCCCGCTCGTTGAAGGGTCTTGTCCTGAGGAATATCCTTTCAAGGCCCATCACTTCCCTGCCGTACCTTATCGCGGCGGTGATGGCCTCGGTGCCGAAGCCCTTGTCCTGCTTCGCTGCGGTGACGGCGATGCCCAGCTCGCCCACGCCGTCGTGAACGTCCATGAACTCGATATTGCCGATAAACCCGCCGGTCTTTTTGTCTATCATTGACCAGACGGCGGCCTTCTCCTCCAGCTTGCTCCGCACCCATTCTGCCTCCTGCTCCGCGGTGTATACCTTGCGGGAGCCGCCGATGAAGCGGTTGACGTTCTCCATGTCGTTGACCATGGCGAGGTAGTCGTATGTAAGGGCCTCCGACACACTGACGAAGCTTATATTGGCGGATTGAAAGATTTGGGTCAAGACTTGCTCCCGGCGAAGCTCCATA
>JAEETR010000222.1 GCA_016286595.1 Oscillospiraceae bacterium
AAAGGCCGAGGAGGCGGCAGCAGCCGAGGCGGAAGCCAGAACAGCGGCTGAAACCGCCGCCGCCGCGAAGGCCGCCGCCGACGAGAACGCCGCCCGCGCCGACAGAGAGCGGGACGAGGCTCTCGAGAAGTCCCGTGCCGACAGTCAGGCCCGCGCCCAGGCCGAGGAGGCCCGCCGTATAAGCGACGAGGCCCGTGAGGCCGCCGAGAAGGCCGCCGAGGCCGACAGACAGGCGAAAATCGAGGCGGAGGAGACAGCCGCCAGAGAGATAAAGAGAGCGCAGGACGAGTCCGCCGCCGCCATCGAAAAGGCGGAAACGGAGTCCCGCGAGGCCATCGAAAAAGCTCAGACCGAGGCCGCCGAGGCCATCAAGGAGGCGCAGGACACCTCCGCAGCGGCCATTGAAAAGGCCGAGACCGAGGCCCGCGACGCCATAGAGAAAGCGCAGACCGAGTCCGCCGAGGCCATAGCCCGGGCGGATGAGACCGTCCGCGTCACCCGCGAGGAGGCCGACAGCGCCGTCCGCGCCGCTCAGACCATCCGTGACGAGGCCGTGGCGAAGGCCGAGAAGGCGGCAGCAGCCGAGGCGGAAGCCAGAACAGCGGCTGAAACCGCCGCCGCCGCGAAGGCCGCCGCCGACGAGAACGCCGCCCACGCCGACAGAGAGCGGGACGAGGCTCTTGAGAAGTCCCGTGCCGACAGTCAGGCCCGCGCCCAGGCCGAGGAGGCCCGCCGTATAAGCGACGAGGCCCGTGAGGCCGCCGAGAAGGCCGCCGAGGCCGACAGAAACGCAAAAATAAAGGCGGAGGAAGACGCCGCCGCAGCCATAAAGAACGCCCAGGACCAGTCCGCCGCAGCCATAAAAGCGGCCGACGCCAGGTCCGCCGCCGCCATTGAGAAGGCGCAGAACGAATCCCGCGCCGCCATCGAGAAGGCGCAGAACGAGGCCGACGAGGCCGTTAAGGGCGCCCGCGAGAGAGCCGAGGAAGCCGTTCAGAAGGCGGACGACGCCGTCAGGACCGCCAGAGAGCGCGCCGAAGCCGCCGTGGCCGAGGCTGAACGCGTAAGTCGTGAGGCCGACGCCAGTACCCTGCAGGCCCGTGCCGCCGAGAGCGACGCCAGGAGCCTTGCCGAGACCGCCGAGAGCAGAAGGATCGAAGCCGACGAGGCCGCGGCCAGAGCCATCTCCGACAGAGACAGCGCCCGTGCCGCCGAGGCCCAGGCCATCGCCGACAGAGACGAGGCCCTGCGCAGCGAGGAAAACGCCCTCAAGGAGGCCGTCGATTCCGAGGAACGCGCCCGCCGCGCCCGGGAGGACGCGGACAGAAGCCGCGCCTCCGCCAGAGAGGCCGCCGACGCCAGACGGAGGATGCAGGCCCAGCTGGAGAGCGAGAGAGCTGCCCGTACCGCCGCCGAGGCGGAGGTCAAAAAGCTGCGTCGCGCCCTTGAAAAGGCCGAGAAAGCGGCTGAAGCCGCCGAGAAGGCCCGCGTCCGGGCCGGACGGGGCGGACTTTTCTCCCGCCGCAGCCGTTCCGGCGACAAATAAACAAGAAACGGGATAGAAAATAGTGAAAAAGGTACTGTTGACCGCCCTTAACGTTGTGTCTGTGGCGATAATAGTCTTCGCGCTGTTCATCCTGCTCACCGTGGTGATGACCCGCTCCGGCGACGTGCCCAACGTGCTGGGCTACTCCGCTTTAAGGGTCATGACCGGCAGTATGGAGCCCGCCCTGCCGGTGGACTCGCTGATACTCACGAAAAAGACGGACCCCGCCGCCATAAACGCCGGGGATATAATCTCCTTCTACTCCGACGACCCCGCCCTGGGCGGCGCCGTCAACACCCACAGAGTGCTGTCCGCAGCACAGGAAAACGGCAGATACGTGTTCACCACCAAGGGTGACGCCAATCTCATCGCCGACAACTACACCGTGGAGGACAAAGACGTCATCGGCAAGGTGGTGTTCTCCTCCCTGCTGGTAGGCAAGCTGGCAAGACTGCTGGCAAACCCCCTGGTATTCATCCCCCTCATCATCCTGCCTCTGGTCGTCGTTCTGCTGTCCAACCTCATAAAAACCGTCAGGCTGGCAAAAAACGCCGCCGAGGAGGAGCAGAAGAAGGCCGTGATGGAGGCGGTGGAGGCCATCCGCCGCGTCCAGCGGGAGAAGGACGAGGCCAAAGCCGCCGCGGAAAACGCCGACGGCCGGACAGACAGCGGCGATGAGCCCGGACCCGACGAAAACGCCGACGGAGATAGTGAAGACGACGCCGGCGAAGATATCGCCGCGGACCCCGAAGAAGATATCTCCGACGATCCCGACGAACGCACCGACGAGGAAAACGATGACGACAACGACGACTGACGCTTTTGCCTGAAAGGGAGAGCATTATGGCGCTATTCAAGAAAAAACAGAAGATAGAGGAGACGCCGGAAGCCCCCGCGGCCGAGGCCGCGGCACCGGTTCCCGCCCCCGTCCCCAAGGCCCAGGTGGCCCAGCTCACCTCCGGCAGGATGAGCGCTCTTTTCCTGAAGCTCTACACGTGGATATTCTCCGTGAATATCACCGTGGACGCCTATCAGATAGAGTCCGGCACCGCTCAGGCGGGCGATACTCCCCTGCCCATCCGCGGGTATTATCACGACCTGATAACCACGCTGAGCGCCAGGGTGGTCGACGATCAGCGGGAGGAGTTTGAGAAATTCCTCTCCCCCGACTCCATCCGTCACGCCCTCAACTCCGGCCGCAGCAACCTGTCCGGCCTTTTCTGCGCCCATGACTTCTCCGCGGCCGCCCCGGCCGTGAAGGACGACGACGAGGACGGCACACCCGACGAGGTACCGCTGAAGTGGTACACGTTCCGGGCCGAGTGGAGCGAGGAGATAACCGCGAAAAACCTGCTGCTTGTGCTGCGCGTGACCCCCGCCAGAAGCGATTTCGACAACAGCGTGCCCATCGCCCCCAAGCAGTCCGTGGACATAAAGCCCGGCATGCCCTTCGAGGAGCTGGAGGCCGCCCGTTCCCAGCGGCTCTTCAACGCCGGCAACGCCCTCGCCTTCGAGTATGACGTCGTGAACGACACCATGTATCTCCACCGCACCCCCGGCGACGAGAGCGGCGACCGCGTTACGCCCCACTTCCTCTACACGCTGGACAGCAAGGGCGACTGGATGGTGTCCCACGAGAGCCTCACCGACCTGCGCAACCTCCTGCGCTCCGATTTTGACGGCGGCAGCGCCAGCCAGGTCATACTGTACCGCACCGGCGGCGTGATGGGCGCCCCCTTCCACCACTACGAAGTGACGTGCGCGCCTCTGGAGTCCTCCGGCGATCCCACCTGGATCCTTGGTCAGATGGTGGACGTGGAGGAGGAGACTCTGCGCCGTATGCAGGAGGCCGAGGCCACCGAGCAGATAAGCGCCCTGTTCAACACCTTCGGCATAAGGCTTTTCCAGATCAACCTCAATTACGACAGGCTTTACCGCATCGTCCAGACCGAGACCGGCTTCCGCCGTGAGGACAATTACAGGAGCCTGAGCGAATATATCAACCGCCGCATCGAAAACGGCGCCATCGCACCGGAGAGCGTCCAGAATTACAAGGACCTGCTCAACGAGAACCTGGTGCTGCGCCGCACCGCCACCGGCAGCTGGACCTTTGAGGGCCTTCTCAAGGAGCCCGGCGAGATGCAGGCCCGGTGGTATTCCGACACTGTGGTGCCCGTAAAGGGCAGAGTCAATCAGTACCTTTGCTGGCGCAGGGACGTGAACGACGCCCACGTGGCGCTGGATGAGGCCTATTCCCGCAGAGAACAGATGCACCTTGCCGACAACAACAGCGCCATGCTGGACGTTATGGCCGGTCTGCTGGAGTTCAGAAGCGTGGAGAGCACCGAGCACGTGCAGCACGTGCGTTCCATCACCCGCATCCTTCTGGAGGACGTGGCCCGCAGGTCCGACAAGTACGATCTGGACCGCAAGACCATGGAGCTTTACATCGCCGCCTCCGCCATGCACGACATAGGCAAGATCACCGTGCCCGACCACATACTCAACAAGCCCGGCCTCTACACGCCGGAAGAATACGAGCAGATGAAGATGCACACCGTAAACGGCGCGAAGATAGTCGACAAGCTCCACCTGCCCGGTCAGGAGGACCTGAAGGACGCCATCCGCGACGTGGCCCTGCACCATCACGAGCGCTATGACGGCCGCGGCTATCCCGACGGTCTGGTGGGCGACGATATACACATCGGCGTGCAGGCCGTGTCCCTGGCGGACGTGTACGACGCCCTCGTCAGCGAGCGCGTGTACAAGGACGACATGGATCCTTCCGAGGCGCTGCGCATGATATTCGACGGCGAGTGCGGCAACTTCAACCCCGCCCTGCTGGAGAGTCTGAAGGCCTGCAGTCAGAAGATCCTGACCGTTTACAGCCAGACGCCCGGCGCCGCCGCGGAGTAAACGCCCCGGCAGCAATCAGTAAGAAGAAATAATTACGGAGGCCCATATGGCTGATCTGAACATCGCAACCGGCACAAAACTCAGAGTGGCGTACGACGCGCCCACGGGGAAGGACCCTGAATTCAACATGGTCTGCACCTTCTTCAAGGCGATGGACGAGTCCGCGTTCCTCATCTCCATACCCATCGTCAACGGCAAGCCTCTGGAGGCGGAGGAGGACAGAAAGCTCCTTATCCGTCACGGCGAGGACGAGAACCAGATGATCCTTGCCGGGTACGTGGACGATATCATAAAGCAGGGCATCCGCCGCTACTGGAAGATCCGCCGCGTCACCGAGCAGCGCACCTTCTTCCAGCGTGCCGACGAGCGTCTCAAGGTGGCGCTGCGCATCACCTACACACAGGACAGTTGGCCCGTCAACGCCGAGGGCGTCATACCCCCCGACGACGGTCTTACGCTGGACGTGTCCGCCGGCGGTATGGCCACCTACCTCAACCACAATTTCGCCGTAGGCGAGATGATAAACACCAATCTCCCCCGTCTCGGCACCAGCGCCGCCGGTCAGGCGATAGACAACATCGTGTCGATGGTGTGCTGGTCCAGAGAGGCCCCCAAGGGCAGCCCCTTCCGCTTCACCTGCGGCGTGCAGTTCCGCTTCGCCGACGGCTCTGAAAAGGATCAGATCGCCCAATATATCGCTAACGTAAAGAAAATGTACAAATTATGAGTATTTTTTCCAAGAAAAAACAGGATAACGTCGCCCCGTCCGGCCCCGTCGATCCGCTGAGCGGCCTGGGTCTTGCCCCGGAGGAACCCGCTCCGCAGCCGTCACAGCCGTCGCCCAGGCGCTCCATCTTCTCCCGCCGCCGTCAGAACGACCAGATAGTCCGTGTAGACGAGCTGGAGCGGATACTGCGTGAGACCGACGGCGATATCGACCCGGACGCCGTGCTGTCGCTGTACGTGCCCCACCGCCGGGCAAGGCTCTTCGGCGCGGCCCTGCTGCGTCTTGACAAGCTGTATCTGGCGCTGCTGGGACTGCTGCTGGTGCTGGCGATACTGTTCATCTTCTCCTTCATGCAGGAGAAAATGGGCAACTTCACCATCAACCTCAACCGACTGGAGATGTACAGAAAGGGTATCGCCATCGCCTCCGACGGCGACTTTACCGACGCCACCGCCCGCCTGAAGGCCACCGCCGTGGAGGACGCCACCAACATCTCCATAGACGACCTGCCGGAAAATATCGACGATATAGACGGCGACCACAACGGTCAGAACTATATGGCCTACACCTACTACGTGCGCAACGCCGGAAAGGTGGACACCAGCTATTACGCCTCCCTCACGCTGGACTCCTGTGCGAAGGGCGCGGAGTACGCGGTCCGCATAGCCATATGGAAAAACGGCGAGAGGACGGTATACGCCATGCCCGCCCTTGACGGCGACCCCGAAAGGGGCTGCGTCAACTTTATAAATTCCAAGCTGGTGTGTACGTATACCGAGCCGGAATTTCTGGTGGGCAACGTGGACAAGTACACCGTCGTCATATGGATGGAGGGCGACGACCCCGAATGCATCGACGATATCGTGGGCGGCAGCGTCCAGTTCACCATGAACATCAACTGCGACGATGACGAAGATTCCAGCCTGTTCACCAAGTTCGTGCAGGATATATGGGATACCCTGACGGGCAACAAGCCCATCGGCGCCTCCAGCTCCGACGACGTGCCCGACTACTACAAGGACCACGAGGTCACCTGGGACACCCGCCGCAACAAGGACAATATGGCGGAAATCCCCGCCGACAATACGTAAATAAACGACAAAACCCCCGCCGTTGCCACGGCGGGGGTTTTTTGTGTCTGCGTTTATCTTCTGTACTCGAACTCTATTCCGGCGATGCTCACGGTGTCGCCCTCGTTTATGCCCAGCTCCTCCAGCCGGTCGTAAACGCCCCGGTCCCGGAGGTTGCGGTCGAAGAACATCCGCGACTCGTAGTCGCCGAAGTTGACGTTCGCCACCAGCTTGTCCACCCAGCCGCCGGTGACGTACCACACGCCGTCCTCCCGGGTGAACTCCGGCTCGGTCTCCGGCGCCTCGGGCTCCACGAAGTCCGGCTCGAAAACGGCTATGGGCGGCAGCGCGGAGAGCTGTCTGCCCACCTCGTTGATGAGCTCCGTCACGCCCTGATGGGTGGCGGCGGAGATGCGGAACATGGGATAACCCTTCTCAGTGACGTACTTTTCAAGTCTGTCCAGGTACTCCGCGTCGGCTATGTCGCACTTGTTGGCGGCCACTATCATGGGCCGGGAGGCGAGAGTCTCGCTGTACTGGCGAAGCTCGGCGTTGATGGCCTCGAAGTCCTCCACAGGGTCCCGGGCCTCGGAGCCGGAGGCGTCGATCACGTGCACGAGAAGGCGGCACCGGTCCACGTGGCGCAGGAAGTCATGGCCGAGACCGGCCCCCTCCGACGCGCCCTCTATGATGCCGGGGATATCCGCCATGATGAAGGAACTGCCCTCTCCCAGATACACCACGCCCAGGTTGGGGAACAGCGTGGTGAAGTGATAGTTGGCTATCTTGGGCCGGGCCGCCGACACCACGGACAGAAGCGTGGATTTGCCCACGTTGGGGAAGCCCACCAGTCCCACGTCCGCCAGCAGCTTCAGCTCAAGGATTATCTCCCGCTCAACGCCGTCCTGCCCTGCCCGGGCAAAACGGGGCGCCTGACGGGTGGGGGTGGCGAAGTGCTGGTTGCCCCAGCCGCCCCGGCCGCCCTTTGCGGCCGTGAAACCCTCTGTGCCGGACAGATCCGCCATGACCGCGCCGGTCTGTTTGTCCCGCACCACGGTGCCCCGGGGCACCTTGATGATAAGGTCGTCCCCGCCCCTGCCGGTGCAGTTGGAGCCCCGGCCGTTCTCACCGTTCTGGGCCGTATATTTGCGCTTGTAGCGGAAATCCATCAGCGTGGAGAGGTTGGGGTCGGGCATGAGTATAACGTCGCCGCCCTTGCCGCCGTCGCCGCCGTCGGGTCCTCCGGCGGCCACGTACTTCTCCCGGTGGAAGGCCACGGCGCCGTCGCCGCCCCGCCCTGCCTTTATATATATCGTAGCTTTATCGACAAACATCTGTTCTCTGCTCCCTTCGTATTGCGGGAATTGTATCATAAATGCGGCCGTTTTTCAAGCGCGAGGCCGCTGTCAAAGCCAATATTGAAAAAAACGCGCCGGAGAATTATAATAGTATGGTATCATAAGGTAATTATACCCGTTATCAACAGGAGAAGCGCCGTGGAGGACAAAAATTCTCAGCCGGTAAAAACCGTAAGCTTCATAATGATAATAACTCTCGTCGGCAAGGTGCTGGGGCTGCTGCGGGACAGGCTCCTGACCGTGAACTACGGCAGCGGCATGGAGGCCAGCGCCTTCTTCACCGCCAGCAGGATACCGAGGGTGTTTTTCGACACCATCTTTGCCAGCGCCATTTCCGCCAGCTTTATACCCATCTTCTCCGCTTTTCTCAAGAAAAAAGGCAAAAACGAGGCCATGGGCTTTGCCGGCAACTTCATCACCGTTATGGCGGCGCTGTCCGGCGTGCTCACGGTGCTGGGCGTTATCTTCGCGCCGCAGCTGGCCCGCTTCTTCGCCGACGGTTACGACGCCCCCACCCTTGCGCTGACGGCAGAGCTGACCCGGGTGATGATGCCCACGGCGCTTTTTACGGCCATAGCCTTCTCCTTCGTGGGCGTGCTGCAGTCCATGGACGAGTTCAACGTACCCGCCGCCATCAGCGTGGTGTCCAACGCGGCGGTGATAATCTACTACTTTACCCTCAACAGGGTGTTCGGAATAAAGGGCCTTGCCGTCACGTTCCTCGCGGCCTGGTTCCTGCAGGCGGCGGTGCAGCTGCCGTCTCTGCGGAAAAAGGGCTTTTTCTACCGCCCGTCCCTGTCCTTCCGTTCCGAGGGCATGAGGCAGGTCTGGGCGCTGATGCTGCCCGTAATGGTCAGCACCTGGGTGCTGCCCATCAATCAGATGATCAACTCCAAGTTCGCCTCCCGCCTGTTCTCCGGCTCCGGAGTGGTGGCCGTGGAGGTGGCGTACAGTCTTTACACGGTCATCGCCGGGGTGTTCATCCTCTCCGTGACCAACTATATATTCCCCCGGCTGTCCCGGCAGAATGCCTCCGGTGACAGCGAGGGCTTTGCCGCCACGATAAGGGGTACCATGCACGCGTCAATGTTCGTGGTGCTGCCCATGGCGGCGGGTCTTGCGGTGATGGCCTCCCCGCTCATCGACTTCATCTACGGCGGCGGTCAGTTCGACGCCCGCTCCGTATCCATAACCGCCCGGGCTCTGACCTTCATGAGCCCCGGCATGATCGGTTACGCCGCCCAGGCGGTGCTGTGCAGAGTCTACTTCGCCGAGCACAGCGGCCGTGTCCCCCTCGTCGCCGGGGCTGCGGCCATCGCCGTCAACGCCGCCGTATGCGCCGTCCTCACCCCCCGCATGGACGTGGCGGGGGTGGCCATAGCCTCCACTCTGTCGTTCCTGGTGAACGCGCTGTGCCTCACCCTGCCCCTGCGCCGCCGCGGCGTCAGCTACGCCGACAGGGCCTTCGCCGCGGACATGGGGAAGATGCTCATATCCGCCGCCGTGATGGGCGGCGCGGTGTTCGCCCTCTCCCGCCTTCTGGGCAGTGCGGGCAAGCCGGTGCGCCTCATCCTGCCGGTGTGCGCCGGAGTAATAGTCTATTTCCTCGCCGCCCTCCTGCTCCGGGTGCCGGAGACGGGCATGGTCGTGGGGTTCGTGAAAAAACTCACGGGAAGGAGCTCCTCGGATGCGTGAGATATTTCAAAACAGCGTGATATTCCGGGCCGTCACCGCCGCCGCGGCGTGGATCGACCGCCAGTGGTCGAAGAGCACGGCCGCCGCCGCCTTCCTTCGGGAAGGCCGGGGCGAGGAGGCGTCCCGGGCGAGCATATTTTTTGCCCTGTGGGAACTTATCCGGCGGATCATATCCTTCATATTTGAAAAGCTGCGGCTTGAAAAGATATTTACCGGCAGCATCTTCTCCCACCTTTTCTGGTGGTGCGCCGCCGCCGCGGTACTGGCCCCCCTCATCCCCACCATGGCGCTTATAGCGATCGTGGCTGCGGGATACGTTTCCTTCGTCATAGCGCTGGGACTCGATAATAAATTCGACGTCGTCTGGGCGCCCACCCACAAGTACGTGCTGATCTTCGCGCTCATCTACGCCATAAGTACCGTGACCTCCGTCAACCGCTCGGCAAGTCTTGCCGGCGGGGCGCTGACGGTGTTCTTCCTTCTTTTTTCCATCGTGTTCGCCTCCTCCGTAAAGGACCGGCGCCAGCTTGACGCCGTGCTGCGGCTGCTCATGGCCGCGGGGGCGCTGGTGGCGCTGTACGGCATATACCAGTACGTCACCGGTGACGCCGGGGCTGACGCCTGGATCGATTCGGACATGTTCTCCACGGTGGAGACGCGGGTATATTCCACCCTTGAAAACCCCAACGTGCTGTCGGAGTACCTGCTGCTGGTCATACCGCTGACGGTGTCCGTGTGCATCACGGCCGGGTCGAAACGGCTGCGGGCGGCGTCCGCCGCCGCCGCGGCGCTGATGGCGTTGTGCATGGTGCTCACCTTCTCCCGGGGCGGCTGGCTGGGCCTTATATTCGCGGCGGCGCTTTTTATGGTGCTGCTGGACCGGCGGATGATAGTGGTGGGTCTCGCCGCCGCCGTGGTGCTGGTGTTTTTCCTGCCGGAGACGATAATAAGCCGCTTCACCAGCATAGGAAACCTGTCCGACGGCTCCACCTCCTACCGCCTGTACATCTGGATGGGCACTCTCGCCATGCTGAAGGACTACTGGATGTGCGGCATAGGCACCGGCACCGGGGCCTTCACCTCCGTATATCCCGCATACAGCTACAACGCCATCGTGGCGCCCCACGCCCACAACCTCTTCCTGCAGATAACCACCGAGTGCGGCGTGTGGGGCCTTTTGATGCTGCTGGCGGTGATATTCAGCTTCTTCCGCTGCGTATCCGGCGCCCTGAGCCGGGCGGCGGACAAGAAGGACAGAGTTCTCCTCATCGGCGCGCTGTCCGGCATGACCGGCTTTCTCGTGCAGAGCATGACGGACCACTCCTTCTACAACTACCGAGTCACCTTCCTTTTCTGGATATTCACGGCGCTGGGCACCGTAATCGCCCGGCTCAGCCGCAGCCCGGAGGATGAAAAATGATAAAAGTCCTGAACGTTATAAGCGACACCAACGTGGGCGGCGCGGGCCGCGTGATACTGAACTATCTCAAGTACCGGGACGCGGCCAATTTCGACGTGTCCGTGGCCCTTCCCCGGGGCAGCGCCCTCATAGAGCGCATCGAGCCCTTCGGCGTGAAGGTCATAGAGGTGGACGGCATCGCGGACAAGTCCCTGGACTTCGCCGCCATCAGGGAGCTTAAGCGCATTATCCGCGCAGAGGACCCCGACATAGTCCACACCCACGGGTCCATGTCCGGGCGCATCGCCGCCCGTCAGTGCCGAAAAAAGGTGATATATACCCGCCACTCCGCCTTCCCGGTGAAAAGCTATATGCGGATGGGGCCGGGCCGTTGGCTCAACAAGCTGGTGAACGAGCACTACGCCGACAGGATAATCGCCGTGTCCCCCGCCTGCGCCGACAACCTCACCGACGGGGGCATATCCAAAAACAGGATAGATATCGTGATGAACGGCGTGGAGCCGGTGACGCCTCCGACGCCGGAGGAAAACGCGCTGTTCCGGTCAAGCCTCGGTCTCGGCGACGGCGATTTCACGGCCGGTATCCTGGCCCGCATCGAGGATTACAAGGGCCACATTGACATACTGCGGGCCGTCAGTCTCCTGCGCGACAGAGGCGTGGACGTAAAGCTCCTCATCGCCGGCACTGGCGGCTACGAGGAGGAGGTCCGTTTTGCATGCAAGGCTTTCGGTCTGGAGGACCGGGTCATATTCCTGGGCTTCGTCACCGACGTCGCCCCGGTGCTGGGGGCCATAGACGTGCAGCTCAACGCCTCCTACGGCACCGAGGCCACCAGCCTGTCCCTGCTGGAGGGGTTCAGCATGGGCGTACCGGCGGTGGTCAGCGACTACGGCGGCAATCCCTGGCTGGTGGAGGACGGCGTGAACGGCCTCATCTTCCCCACGAGGGACTACACCGCCATGGCGGACGCTCTTCAGAAGCTGGTCAGGGACCCCCAGGCGCTGACGGAGATGGGCCTTGCCGCGAAAAACACCTACAACGACAAGTTTACCGGCGAGCATTTTGCCCGGAGCATCGAGGAGATATACACCGCCGTAACGGAGGGGAAAAAGCATGGAAAAAAGTAAAGGAAAGATTTTCGGCAGGATATTCAATCTCTTTGATATCATCCTGCTCGTCATAATCGCGGCGCTGGCCCTGCTGCTGATACTCAGCCGCGGCGGCAAGGGCGAGAGCGGCCCCGTCGGCACCAGCGGCACCATAGAATACACGGTGGAGTTCACCAATCTGGTGGGCGACTCCGCGTATTCCATCCAGCCGGGCCAGCACCTGACGGACAAGATAAAAAAGTACGACATCGGCACCGTGGTCAGCGTGGACGTGCACCCCAACCGCAGGCAGATCCTGGACTACTACGACGAGACGCTGCGGGACGCGCAGTCCGACTTCACCAACTCCGCCACGGTTGTGATCACCGCCCCCTGCGTTGAGACGGACGCCTCCGTCACCATAGGCGGCGGCTACGTGCTCA
>JAEETR010000021.1 GCA_016286595.1 Oscillospiraceae bacterium
CCTGGAAAAAGAAAACGAAAGAGCGGTACATCTTTACACAGGCTTCGGATTCGTTCCCACAGGGGAAACTTTTGAGGGTGAGGATATATACGAATATAAAAAGTAATCGGATCACTGTACAAATCCCCGTTCTTTGAAGTCTTTTCTCTGTCCGCAGGGATAACGGGCATCGTAAGCTTCACCCCGGAACCCATAAGAAAAAACCGGTGTGGCCGTCATGGTCACACCGGTTTCATATTCTTTTGAGCCGGCAGCCGCGTCAGCAGAGTTTCCTTACCGAGCATTCCGCGGCGATCTCCGCTTTTTTATCGCTCTTACTCCGTAATCGCCCAGCATCTTACGGGCAGGCCGGTGGCTCCCTCGAAGCGGTTCCACGCGGCTATAAGCACGGCGCCGGCGGGGACCACCTTGTCCAGGTTGCACAGCACCTCTATCTGCAGCTTGCCCTGCTCCAGAACGTAGCGCTCGCAGGCCAGGTCTCCGGCCTTGGCGGCCTCGGCGGAGGCGTCGGTATCCAGGGTCTCATGGCCGTTGGCGGCGGCGCTGCGGACCTCGTAGATATACTTCAGCGCGTCAAGAGACCAGCCGGGGAAGTGCTCGCCGCCCTCTGCGTCGGCGCCGGAAAGGGCGCTCATATCCGGCCAGTTCTTGTACCAGTCGGTGCGCAGAGCCACGAAGGCTCCGTCGGGTATGGGGCCGTACTTGGCCTCGTACTCCTTTATATCCTCGGCGGTGGCGGCGTACTCCGGGTCTTTCTTCACCTTGTCCGTGATGTCGATGACGCACAGGGGGAACACGCCGTTTTCAACGCCGAACTTCTCCGAAAGAGGCGCATCCTTGACGAAATGGCCGGGAAAGTCGATGTGGGTGCCGAACTGGCCGGGGAATTTGAAGGTCTGGATGAGGCACTCCAGCATGGGGTTGCCCCAGTCGAAAACGGTTTTGCTCAGCTCCACGCTGCCCTCGGGGATGCCGGACCAGAAGGGGCTCGAGTTGTTCAGGGAGTGGGAAAGCTCCACCCACTTGTAGTTTTTCGCGCTCTCCAGCGCCTGCCACAGCTTGTACATTGTCGTTCACCTTTCCTTATATCGTATTTTCGTTATGCCGTTTCATCACGGGTTTTGCCCGTTATCTCACGATCTTCTCAAAATCCGAGGCCGGGTGCTTGCAGATGGGACACACGAAGTCCTCCGGCAGCTCCTCCCCCTCGTACTCGTAGCCGCATATCCGGCAGCGCCACACCGTCTTTCCCGCGGGCGCCGCGGCGGGGCGGGGCTTTATGGAGGACTGATAATAGGCGTAAGTCGCCGAGGGGTCGTCGGACAGCACGTCCATGTCGGTGACCGCGGCGATGAACAGCGTATGCGTGCCCAGGTCCACGGTCTGCTCCACCTTCGCGGAGATATACGCGTTGGTGCCCTTCGTCACGATAAGCTCCCCGTTTTCCACCCGGCGGCAGTCGGTGAAGCCGGCGAACTTGTCCACGTCCCTGCCGGACTGGAACCCGAAACGCTTGAAAAGCTCAAAGTCCGCCTTCTCGGATATGACGCTGGCGGTGAAGGAGCCGCTCCGGGCTATCAGCTGGCAGGTGTAATTTGATTTGTTTACCGCCACGGATATGCGGTTGGGTTCTCCCGTGACCTGGGCAACGGTGTTGGTTATGCAGCCGTTGTCCCCGCCGTCCCAGCGCGCGGTGACCACGAAAAGTCCGTAGGATATGGCGTACATCGCTTTAGGGTCCATATCGGTACCTCCCGGAGTTATTCTTACCATGATAGTACCATCCCCCGCCGCCGGTGGCAATATGGCATTTCGGCGAATTCTCCCTCCGCGGCGGGGTCCGGCGCCATTTCGGCGTTGACTGCCCCCCCTGCGTATGGTATATTGAACGCGGAATAATTGAAATTGAATTTCAATAAATGAAATTTCTGTCGTCCCCCTGAGGGCGGCAGTCAGGACAGTATGAAAGGAGATCGATATGCTGAACGTATCCGAAGTGAGAAGTCACATCCCGGCCCCCGGCGCGAAGTACGACGTTATCGTGGCGGGCGGCGGTCCCGCCGGCTTCGGCGCGGCCATGGCCGCCGCAAAGACCGGCGCGAAGGTGCTGCTGCTGGAGGCCCGCAGCTTTTTCGGCGGCGTGGCCGGAACGAGTCTGTGGATGCCCATCAACCGCCTTATGATCCGGGGCGGCACCCGGGGCGGCATCCATGAGATGCTGGTGTCGAAGCTGCGCTCCTACGGGCAGTTCGGCGCCCGTACCGGCAAGACCACCTGGACCGACGGCGACGGGCTCCACACCCATCCCGACTATCTCAAGCTGGCCATGATGGAGCTTCTGGAGGAGGCCGGGTGCGATTACCGGCTGGACAGCCCCATCGTGGGCGCCATAGTGGAAAACGGCGTCGTAAAGGGCGTCGAGGTGGGCACCAAGAGCGGCAAAGACCTGTTTTATGGCGACGTGATGATCGACTGCACCGGCGACGGCGACCTGTCCGCCTACGCGGGCGCGGAGATACAGGTGGGCGGCGAGGAGGACGGCAAGCTCATGCCCGTCACCCTGGGCTTCTCCCTGGCCAACGTGGACTACGACAAGCTTTACAGCTTCTTTGACGAGCAGAACGCCGAGGAGTCCATGTACCCCACCATCGAGCGGGCGGAGAAGGCCGGCTACACCGTGGCCCCCTGGTACTCCTTCGACCGCACCACCGTGCCCGGCGTGATAAGCGTGAACAACGGCGGCCTTAAAAACGTGGGCCGTCTGTACGCCGCCGACCCCGCTGACGCCACCCTGGCCGAGCGGGCGGGCATACAGATCGCCATCGACTTCGTGCGCTTTGCCCGGGAGTTCAGGCTCCCCGGTCTTGAGGACTGCTATCTCGACCGCACCGGCGCCGCCATCGGCGTACGCGAGACGCGGCGGGTCATGTGCGACTACGTGCTGACCATGGACGACGCCAAGTCCGACGCGGACTTCCCCGACCCCATCGCCATGCGTTACGGCGCCGTGGACCAGGCCGGTCTCAACGCCGACGACGCCGCCGAAAAGCCCACCATGCGCTCCGGCCACACCTTCCCGTACCGGGCTCTGCTGGTCAAGGGGCTGGAGGGTCTTCTGGTGGCGGGCCGCTGCGGCTCCTACACCCACATGGCTCTGGCCGCGGGCAAGAGCATGGGCAACATGATGGCCATCGGCCAGGCCGCGGGAGTGGCCGCCGCCAGGGCCAGCGCTCTGGGCGTAACGCCCCGGCAGCTGCCCTATGAAGAGGTCAAGGCCGGCCTTCAGGCCCTGAACGTGGCCGTCGGCTCCGGCGGCGACTGGTAATGCGCTGTTCCGCACTGATACATAAACAACATTAATTACATAAACGGAGGAAAACAGTATGAAAATAGCGCTTCTTGAACCCCTGGGCGTCAGCAGAGAGCTTATCGACGAGCTCAGCGCCCCCATCAAGGCCGCGGGCCACGAGTTCGTGTACTACGACGCCAAGACCACCGACAAGGCGGAGCTGGCTGCCCGGGCAGCCGGTTGCGAGGCCATAATGATAGCCAACAACCCCTTCCCCAACGACGTGGTGGACGCCTGCCCCGACCTTAAGTTCATCAACGTGGCCTTCACCGGCATCGACCACGTGGGCCAGGAGTCCTGCAAGGCGAAGAATATCGCCATCTGCAACGCCGCCAACTACTCCAACCAGACCGTGGCGGAGCTGGTCATCGGCATGGTCATCGCCATGCTGCGCAAGATGCCCGTGGGCGACAAGGCCGTGAGAAACGGCGGCACCGCCGCCGGTCTTACCGGCAGAGAGATTGCCGGACGCACCGTGGGCGTGGTGGGCACCGGCCGCATCGGCATGATCACCGCCAAGCTGTTCCTGGCCTTCGGCGCCACCGTCATCGGCTGCGACCCCTTCCCCAACGAGGAAGCCAAAAAGCTGGGCATAGAGTACGTTGAGCTGCCCGAGCTGATGAAGAGGAGCGACATCGTCACCATCCACACCCCCAACATGGCCTCCACCAGGGGCCTCATCAGCCGCGAGATGATAAGCCTCATGAAGCCCACCGCCTACTTCGTCAACTGCGCCCGGGGCCCCATCGTCGACAGTGCCGCCCTGGCCGACGCCCTGAACGAGGACCGCATCGCCGGCGCCGCCGTGGACGTGTACAACGTGGAGCCTCCCATCCCCGACTCCGAGCCCCTGCTCCACGCCAAGAACACCGTTCTGACCCCCCACGTGGCCTTCCTCAGTGAGGAGTCCATGATCCGCAGGGCCCACATCGCCTTCGACAACATGATGGCGTATATCAACGGTGCCCCCACGAACCTGTGCAATTTCTGATGATATCGCCCGGCCGCTGCGCCGGGCGGGGAGACTAGAACGGGAGGTGAGTGTGTGAGCTCCGCCGCTTCGAACCAGTCAGTGGAAAAGACCCTGCGCATAATCGAGGCCATGGCCGCCGGAGGATCCCTCATGCGCCTTGCG
>JAEETR010000022.1 GCA_016286595.1 Oscillospiraceae bacterium
AAAAAAGCTGCCCAAAGGGCAGCCGGCTGCAAAGCAGCCGCACCAAAAAGGAGGACAGCCTGAGGCTGTCCTCCTTTTTGGTGCGCCGGAGCGACGGAATGAGTGAGCTCTGAGCTTAAAAAAGGTCGGAGCGAACGATATGCAGTCCGCTCCGACGCTGGTGCCGGTGACGGGGGTCGAACCCGTACGATGTTTCCACCGAGGGATTTTAAGTCCCTTGCGTCTGCCAATTCCGCCACACCGGCCTGTGTTCATTTCTTATCCGGGTCGTCGGTCCGGGTCAATCTGTGCTTTTCGCCGTCCGGCGTCACGATATAGGTATTTTCCAGCTGTGCCGTGAGATTCCGCCGGTATGCGGCCACGTACTCCTGCCGGAGCCGCTGCTGTTCCTCTTTCTCCTCGGGGGTGAGACCCACCGTACGGGATTTTCTGGCCAGTTCGTTTATCCTGTCAAGTCTTTCGCTCATATTTCCGTCCTCCGCAACGAATATTTTATCCTTTATATTCCCCACTGTCAAGAATCCCGGCAGTCACGCCTCCGCCCGCGCTGAATAGGATGATACGGTACAGGGAGGTTTGCGACTATGAATTTTGCTGTGATCGGCGGCGATGTCCGCCAGCGGTATCTGGCCGGCCTGCTGACGGAGGAGGGCCATCGTGTGACCACCGCGGCACTGGGATTGGAGTCTGACGCCAACCCCGCATGCGCCGCGTCTGCGGATATCGTTATACTGCCCCTGCCCGCCGTGACGGCGGAGGGGTACCTGAACGCGCCTTCTTCATCGGAACGGCACGATCCCGGGGACGTGATCCTCAGCATACCCTCAGGCGCAAGGCTCTTCGCGGGAAGACTGCCCGAGAAGCTGCGTCTGCTGGCGGAGGAGGGCGGAGTGAGGGTATACGACTACTCCGCACGGGAGGATTTCGCCGTGCTCAACGCCGCAATAACGGCGGAGGGCGCGGTACAGACGGTGCTGAACGGGCTGGACACGACGCTGGACGGATGCCGGTGCCTTGTGGTGGGCTACGGGCGTATCGGGCGTGCTCTGGCACCGAAGCTGAGGGCTCTGGGAGCCCGCGTCACCGTGTCCGCACGGAAAAGCGCAGACAGAGTCTGGATCGCCGTGTCCGGCTTTACGCCAGCCGATACCGGCGCCCTGCGGGGAATCGCGGCGGATTTTGACGTGGCGGTGAACACCGTGCCTGCCATGGTGCTGGATGCCGACTGCGTCCGGCAGATGAAAAAAGGCGCGCTGTGCGTCGATCTGGCGTCCGCGCCGGGCGGCGTGGACGCAGCCGCGGCGGAAGAGGCTGGCGTCAGATGCCTGTGGGCGCTGGCGCTGCCGGGAAAGACCGCGCCTCGGTCCGCGGCCGAAGCCGTCCGCCGTACCATATATAATATATTGTATGAGGAGAGTGCTGAAAATGGATAGACTGAGACTCGGCGCCGCCATCTGCGGCTCCTATTGTACGTTCGAGGAGTTCATGCCCATCCTGGAGGAGCTTTGCGGCGAGTACGACGTGACGGCTGTCATGTCCGAGAACACTGCGGCATCCGATACCCGTTTCGGTGAGGCGGCGGCGTGGCGCGGGCGAATTGAGGCGCTTACGGGAAAACCTGTAATAGACTCCATACAGAAGGCGGAGCCGATCGGCCCCCAAAAGCTGCTGGACGTGATGCTGGTGGCGCCCTGCACCGGCAACACGCTGGCGAAGCTGGCGGCAGGTATCGCCGACACGGCGGTGACAATGTCAGTCAAATCACATCTGCGAAACGGTCGCCCGGTGATCGTCGCCGTTTCCACAAACGACGGTCTTTCCGGCAACGCCAGAAATATCGGCGAACTGCTGAACAGAAAGAACTACTATTTCGTCCCCTTCCGTCAGGATGACGCCCGGGGCAAGCCTACGTCTCTCATAGCGGATTTTACATTGATATCTTCAACCATAAAAACTGCCGTCTCCGGTCGGCAGATACAGCCGCTGCTGCTGGGGCCAAGGTGAAAAGACCTGTAAATAATAGATTAGAACGCTGTTGTCGGAACCAAAACGGGCGCAGAGAAAAAATGTTGAAAAAAACGAAAAAAGATATTGACAGTGGCGGGGGAGCGTGATATATTAGCAAAGCGCCCTTGAGAGAGGGTGCGGCTGCACCTTGCGAATTAAACAATGCGAAAAAGAAAGCACCGAGATGAAAAAACGGGAAGGGACTTCGGTATCCTCAAGATGAGGATACAAAAGATTCTTTTGAGAGCTAAGAAAGCGATCAATAGATTTCAGCGTTCTGAAGAAGAGCGATGAGATACGATTTATTGAGAGTTTGATCCTGGCTCAGGACAAACGCTGGCGGCGTGCCTAACACATGCAAGTCGAACGGAGCTTATCACCTTCGTTCGGCGTGCCTAACACATGCAAGTCGAACGGAGCTTATCACCTTCA
>JAEETR010000023.1 GCA_016286595.1 Oscillospiraceae bacterium
ACCACCTCGTACACGCTGACGGTATAAGGCTCGGACTCGTCGGTCTTGTTCCCGTTCTTGAGGACGTAGATATTGTCGCCGCTCATATAAACGTTGTCGCCGCCGCCGAGGATGGACTCGTTATAAAGTCTCTCGCCGGTGGACATGTCGTATTCGGAGATTATGACGTACTCCTCGGACACGTAGCCGGGAATGATATGTATGCAGTCGGTACGGGCGAGGATGGAGCTGCCGTCGTCATAGAAGCAGGGCACGTAGGTGCGGGGCTGGCTCTCGTCGTAGTCGTAGACGAAGCGGCGGGACATGACGTAGAGCCTGCCGTCCTTCATGCGGCTGGTGAGGTTGTTGCCGTCCTGACCCATGGTGGCGACGACGGCAGGGTTTTCTCTGTCGGTGAGGTCGATGAAGTCCACGTCTATGCGGTTTTCGTACTCGCTGTGCCACTTGCCGGAGTCGTCCTCCCAGTCGTGGTAATAGTTATAGGAGGATACTACCGCCGCCATGTCGCCCCAGATATATATCTCCATGGGGTTTCTGTACTCGCTGCGCCAGTCGTACTTGCTTTTGCCGCCGTCGTTGTAGCTGTTGGAGCCCAGGATCAGCTTGCCCAGCTCTCTCGTCTGGGCGCCGTTGGCCTCGAAGATGATGAAATCAAGCTCGTGGATAACGTAGATATATCTGCCGTCGGTCTTGACGATGTCGCCCTCGTCCACGCCCTCGGTCTGGACGTTGGTCTCGGAGAAGTCGACGTTCTGCTCCTCGTCGCCGGCACCGCCCGCGCCGGCGGTGCCGCTGGCCGCGGGGGCCTCGGCCTCAGCCATATCGTCGGCAGAGGCGTTGGTAACATAACCGCCGCCGCGGCTGACAGAGGCGGCACGCCTTGCCTCAAAGGCGGACACGATCTCCCCGTAACCGGCGGGGGTCCTGAGCTCCAGCGTTCTGGGGACCATCAGCTCCTCCACGGAAAGGGGCGTTCTCGTTTCATCAGCGCCGGTCTTTTCACCCGCGTTGAGGGTCTTATCGTCCTTGCCGTCCTCTTCCGGAGTCTTCGTGTCCGGAGTCTTGTCGGGCGCGGGTTCGGTCTGTTCGGTCGTGCCGGTGTCGGGGGCCGGGGACTGAACGTCGTTTTTCCTGCCGCATCCGGCCAGCAGCGACACGAGGAGTATCGCCGCAAGGACCAGCGCAGTTATCTTTCTTTTACTCATTGCCGTTTCCCTCCCGGTTCTGGGGCTGCGCGACAGCGGCCGCGCCGTACTTTTTCAGCAGCCTCGCGTTCTTCTTCTCCTGCCTTTTTGCCTTTCTGGCGGCTCTTTTTTCCTTATCGCCGATCAGCAGCCGGATGACGAACACCGCCAGCGCGATGACGACGGCTATGGTGACAAACACGGGCAGATCGATTATAATATCCCTTGCGAGGTTGCGGAAGAACCGTCCCACGGAGCGCAGGGATCTCATGAATCCCGCGGCGACCTCCTCGCCGAAGGTGCGCTGTATCTCCACGGGGTCGGAAAGCTCCTTGACCTCGCTGATCTCGATGGTCACGGTGGAATAGCTGACCTTGTTGTCCCAGTTCTTGAGGGTGGACTGGAGGGACTCGATATTGTAGCGCACCTCTGACAGTTCCCGCTCGATCTCCAGCATGTCGGAGACGGTCTCCGCCTTGGACAGCATGTTGAGCAGGGTCTTCTCCTCGGTCTGATAGGCGGTCAGCCGGGACTGCACGTCGTAATACTGGGTGGTGATGTTGTCGGCGCTGGTATAGATGCCGGTGATGTTGCCCAGATTATTGAGATGCTCGGTAAAGCTCTTGTATGCCTCCACCGGCACGCGGACCACGAAGCGGGCGCTGCGGTAGGACGCGTAGCCGTAGTAAGCGGTGGAATAGTTGGTGCCTGACACGTAGGAGCTCTCAACGAAGCCGCCGTAGCCGGAGAGCATGTCGTACACGTCCTGCACGGACTTGTCGAAATCGATGGTCTCTATCTCCGCGGTGGCGGAATAGATTATCTTCTCGGAGAAATCGGAAGGCTGCTGGGCCGTGGTGACGGAGGACAGCAGAGCTTCGCCGTCAACGCCGCCGTAATCGGCCTCTGGCTCCATAGGCGCGTCATAGGCGAATTCGGATTTCGCGTAGCCTGGGGAGCTGCTTGTGCCGCTTGCCGCGTAATAGTTGCCCCCGCCGGAGTAGGAGCTGTCCGCGGATTTGCTGCATCCGGCGAAAAGCCCCGCGATGAGCGCCGCGCACAGCAATACGGAGATTATTCTGATCGCTTTTTTCATAATTCAACCCTTCCTTTCGGTATTCTTCGGGTATCGTTTTTGCCTTTGCCTATTATGACGCAGTTTCCCGCCGCGTTGTTCCAATAAATTGAAAAACATACGAAATAATATATGGTCATCATATCAGCAAAAGATGCGGATGTCCACATCTCGGCCTCATCAGGGAGGAAAATCGATGAAGATAATAGCCCGCATATATAACGATCTGCCGGAGAAATTCGGCATCCCCCGTCAGAGCGGTCTGGTGTCGGAGGTCCTGGGCAGGATCGTCTTTGAAAAGGAGTACAGAAATCCCGACGCGCTGCGGGGTCTGGAGGATTTCTCCCATATATGGCTCATCTGGCAGTTTTCCGAGACTGTGCGGGAGGACTGGTCCCCCACGGTGCGGCCCCCGAGGCTGGGGGGCAACGCCCGTGTTGGCGTTTTTGCCACCCGGTCCCCTTTCCGGCCCAACCCCATAGGCCTTTCCTCGGTGAGGCTGGAGAGAATAGATCACGACGCCCCGGACGGACCCGTGCTTATCGTATCCGGCGCGGACCTGATGAACGGAACGCCCATCTACGATATTAAGCCCTATCTCCCCTACGCCGACTCCCATCCCGACGCGTCGGGCGGCTTTGCCGACGGGTACGCGGACTATCGCATCAGCGTGGACTGTCCCCGGGAGTTTCTCGAAGTCATGCCGGAGGACAAGCGGGCGGGCCTTCTGGGCATACTGTCACAGGACCCGCGGCCGTCCTACCACGGCGATCCGGAGCGGATATACGGTCTTTCCTACGCGGGATACAACATAAAGTTCAAAGTCGGTGACAAGCTGACCGTGATAAGCGTTGATAAGGCATGAATAAAGCGGGAAACCCGAGGGTTTCCCGCTTTTTCGCTGTGAAGATTACTTAACTATCAGGCTTTCGCCGGTCATCTTCTCGGGCTTTGCGACGCCCATCAGGTCCAGCATGGTGGGACAGATGTCGCACAGGCGGCCGGGCTTGAGGTTCACGTCGCCGGCGCCGATCACCACGAAGGGCACGGGGTTGGTGGAGTGGGCGGTGCACACGCTGCCGTCGGGCTCCTGCATCTTCTCGGAGTTGCCGTGGTCGGCGGTGATTATCACCTTGCCGTCCATATCCTGTACGGCCTTCACCAGCCTGCCGACGCACTCGTCAACGGTCTCCACGGCCTTCACCGCGGCGCTGAACACGCCGGTGTGACCCACCATATCGGTGTTGGCGAAGTTGAGGATTATGGCGTCGTACTTACCGGAACGGATGCGCTTTTCAGCCTCCTCCGCCACCTTGTAGGCGCTCATCTCGGGGATGAGGTCATAGGTGGGGAACTCCTTTGGGGACGGGATAAGGCAGCGGTCCTCACCGGGGAAAACGGTCTCGCTGCCGCCGTTGAAGAAGAACGTTACGTGGGCGTACTTCTCCGTCTCGGCGATGCGCAGCTGGGTCAGCCCCAGCTTGGAGACCACCTCGCCGAAGGTATCCACCAGCTCCTCGGGGGGATAGGCGATATCCACGTTGGGGATGGTCGCATCGTACTGGGTGGTGCACACGAAATGCACGGGGAACATGCCCTTTTTCCGCTCGAAGCCGGAGAACTCGGGATCCACGAAGGTGCGGGTGAGCTCTCTTGCCCTGTCGGGCCGGAAATTGGTGAATATAACGCTGTCGCCGGCCTTGATCATGCCCTCTTTATCGCACACGACGGGGATGACGAACTCGTCGGTCACGTCGGCGTCGTAGCTGGCCTGCATGGCGTGTACGGGGTCGGGGTCCTGAACGCCCTCGCCGTAGACGATGGCGGAATAGGCCTTCTCAACACGGTCCCAGCGGTTGTCGCGGTCCATGGCGTAGAACCGGCCCATGACGGTGGCTATCTTGCCCACGCCCAGCTCGGCGCACTTGGCCACGCACTGCTCGATGAAGCCCTTGCCGGAGGTGGGAGAAACGTCGCGGCCGTCCATAAAGCAGTGGATATAGACCTTCTTTATGCCGCGGCGTCTGGCCAGCTCAAGGAAGCCCCAGGTGTGCTCGCAGTGGGAGTGGACGCCGCCGTCGGACATGAGGCCCATCAGGTGCAGCGCCCCGCCGCTCTCGAGGGCGGCGTCAATGGCTTTATTGTATGCGGCGTTATTGAAGAAATCGCCGTCGCGAATCTGCTTGGTTATGAGAGGCAGGGACTGGAACACCACGCGGCCTGCGCCGATGTTGGTGTGGCCCACCTCGGAGTTGCCCATCTGACCGTCGGGCAGGCCCACGTCCTCGCCGGAGGCCTGAAGGAAGGTGTTGGGATAGGTGGCCAGAAGTCTGTCCATAACGGGGGTTTTGGCCATATATATGGCGTTGGACTCCGACGGCGGGGCGATGCCGTAGCCGTCGAGAATCATCAGCATCATCGGTTTTTTCATAATAATCTCCTGAATATGGTTTACCGAGGCTAACCGACTTTTTCGCAACGTGCCGCTTTTCCCCGGAGGGAAAGCGGCACGCAGCGTTTATTTCGTTATGCCTGGTCCTGGTTGGCGGTGGCGATAATGGCCGCGAACTTCTCGGGCACCAGGGAGGCGCCGCCGATAAGGCCGCCGTCGATGTCGGGCTGAGCCAGCAGCTCGGCAGCGTTCTTCTCGTTCATGGAGCCGCCGTACAGGATGGAGACGGCTCTGGCGATGCGGGCGCCGTACATGTTGCGGATGGTGGCGCGGATGGCGCAGCAGACCTCGTTGGCCTGCTCGGCGGTGGCGGTCTTGCCGGTGCCGATGGCCCAGATAGGCTCGTAGGCGATGACGATCTTGCGCATCTTGTCGGCCTCAACGCCGGACAGGGCGGTGGTCACCTGGAGCTTGATCAGGTCAAGGGTGATGCCCAGCTCGCGCTGCTCGAGGCTCTCGCCCACGCACACGATGGGCTGCAGGCCGGCGCCGATGGCGGCGTGGATCTTCTTGTTGACGGACACGTCGGTCTCGCCGTAGTACTGACGACGCTCGGAGTGGCCGATGATGACGTACTTCACGCCCAGATCGGTGAGCATATCGGCGGAGACCTCGCCGGTGTAAGCGCCGCTGGCGTTCTCGTTGAGGTTCTCGGCGCCGACGGCCACGCGGCTGTCCTTGAAGGCCTTTATGGCGGCGGGAAGATCGACGAAGGGGGCGCAGATGACGGTCTCGCACCACTTGGCGTGGGGAGCCAGGGTCTTGAGAGCCTCAGCGAAGGGCTTGACCTCGCTGGGGAGCTTGTTCATCTTCCAGTTGCCGGCGATTATAGTTTTGCGGTATCTTCTGTTCATCTTGAGTTGTTTCCTCCTAATTATTTATCAAGCAGGCAGGCCACGCCCGGAAGGTCCTTGCCCTCGAGGAACTCGAGAGAGGCGCCGCCGCCGGTGGATATGTGGGTGATCTTGTCGGCAAAGCCCAGCTGCTCGCAGGCCGCGGCGGAATCGCCGCCGCCGACTATGGTGATAGCGTCGCTGTCGGCAAGAGCCTGAGCCACGGCGATGGTGCCTGCGGCCAGGACGGGGTTCTCAAACACGCCCATGGGGCCGTTCCAGATAACGGTCTTGGCGCTCTTGGCGGCCTCGGCAAAGATCTCGCGGGTCTTTACGCCGATGTCCATGCCCATCTTGTCGGCGGGGATGGCGTCGGAAGCGACACACTCGGTCTCGATGGGAGCGTCGATGGGATCGGGGAAGCTGGCGGTCACGACGGTGTCCACGGGCAGCAGGAGCTTGACGCCCTTGGCCTCAGCCTTGGCGAGCATCTCCTTGCAGTAGTCGACCTTGGACTCGTCAAACAGGGACGTGCCGATGCCGTAGCCCTTGGCGGCCAGGAAGGTATAGGCCATGCCGCCGCCGATGATAAGGGTGTCGACCTTCTCGATGAGGTTGCTGATGACGCCCAGCTTGTCGGAGACCTTAGCGCCGCCCAGGATGGCGACGAAGGGACGGGCGGGATCGGCCAGGGCCTTGCCCATGATGCCCAGCTCCTTCTCGATGAGCATGCCGGAAACGGCGGGCAGATAGGCGGCCACGCCGGCGGT
>JAEETR010000024.1 GCA_016286595.1 Oscillospiraceae bacterium
GGGAGGCCCGGCTGAATCCGGATGCCTCGCTTGCGGAGCTGAATCTGTTCAACGCCCTGCTCCACTATGTGGACGCGGTGGACGCGGTGGATTTCGGCAGCTGAATACAGGCCCAAATGCGCGCAGAAAAACAAAAAGCCCGACAGTTCTACATTCATAAGGAAGTATTGCCGCATTTCGATGGGGTGGGTAACTGCGCGTACGATTAGAAAAAGAAACAAGCTGAGAAAAGGGTCAAATAGACCTTACGCTCAGCTTGTTTTTTCTTGTGTCGGCACGACCTTCAAGGTTGCCGTTGCACGGCATCCTTTGGCTTTGCCGTGTAATGAATTGCGCCGCACTGTGGAGATGTGCCGCAGGCACAATTCATGGCCGACGGTCCATTCACCCGCTGCCAGGCGCGTTTCATTTCAGTGCGGCGCAGGATCTCCGGGGAATCTTCCCGGCCGTATGGCTTTTCTAATGTTCCGTTAAGGTTGGGGCGTGTATAATAAAAGACCAGAATATCAATGGAAGGAGAAGCTCTATGAAAATTCGAAAACTCCTCGCCTGGGCCCTTTGTCTCTGCCTGATCCTGGGCGTGTTCCCGGCGGTCTCGGCGGAAACGAATCCGAGCTGCACGGCGGTGCTTACCGGCAATACCGGCGCGGTCGTCACCTGCAGCGCTGCGCCCCTCTCCGCGGAGGTGGACGACAACGACCTTGCCATCGTCGAGATCCGCGGAAATGAGGTCCGCGTCATTGCCAAAGAAGGCGCCGTCGGTGTCGCACGGCTGACGGTCCAGACCTCTGCCGGTTACGAAATTTTTGACATTCCCATCGGCTATACCACCTTCGTCTACGACGGCGGTAAGTTGACCGTCGTCCCCGGCAGCGACAGCGGCTACACCGTCACCGGCATCAACGCCGCCGGCGAGGAATATATCGCCGGCAGCACCGACTACCCCCTGCCCGTGACTACCGACGTCAACGGCTGGACCGTCTATGAGAACACCGACGTCTATAAGCTGCACGTCGCCATCGCCAAGACCGGCGGCACCTTCGTCTTTACGGGTACCGCCTCCGACGCCTCCGTCAGCGTCAAGAAGGCCGCCACGGCTCCCGCTGTCATCCTCCTGGCGGGGCTGGATATGAGCTCCTCCTTCACCGCTCCCATCACCGTGAAGAAGGAATCCACCTCCACCGTCACCATCACCGCCCTCGGCGGCTTCACCAACACCCTCACCGACGCCGCCTTCAACAACGCCGACAGCTACGGGGATCCCGCCACCGACGGCGGCGACGGCACCAACGCAAGCTACGCCGAATCCGCGGTCATCAAGGGCAAGTCCTATTCCAACCTGACCGTGAACGGCGCGGGCACCCTGAACCTGGTCTGCAATTCCAAGAATGCCCTGAAGGTGGGCGAGTACGGCAGCCTGACCATTGACGGGCTGACCCTGAACGTCACCTCCGCCAAGAACGGCATCTCCGCCGACAACCTGATGACCATCAACGGCGGCAATATCACCGTCACCGCCACGTCCGGCGACGCCATCCGCTCCGATCCCGACGCCGTGGACGCCACTGCGGGCTGCGCGGGCAACATCGTCATCAACGGCGGCAGCTTTACCCTCCAGTCCGGCAGCGACGGCATCCAGGCAGCCCAGGACCTGACGATCAACGGCGGCGACTTCAACATCCGCGCCGGCAGCGGCTATAACGACAGCTCCTTCAACAAGGACACCATGAGCTGCAAGGGCCTGAAGGCCTCCTTCAGCTCCGACGACTCCGATACCGACGACACCGACGCCACCAACGTGCTCACCGTCAACGGCGGCACCTTCACCATCAATACCCCCGACGACGCCATTCACACCGACGGCAGCGTGGTCATCAACGGCGGCGAGTTCGCCATCCAGACCGGCGACGACGGCGTCCACGGCGACGTGCAGGCCGATTTCGGCGTCCAGGGCGCGGCGGACTGCAAGATCCATCTGACCGTCTCCACCTCCTACGAGGGTCTGGAGGCCAAGAACGTCTACATCAAGTCCGGCTGCTACAGCATCGCGGCCTCCGACGACGGCATCAACGCCGCGGGCGGCAGCAGCAGCGGCTCCGATCCCTCGCCCTGGAATCCCGGCCCCGGCGGCGGCGGAAACACCGGCGACTACAGCCTGAACATCAGCGGCGGTCTGGTCAACGTCAACTGCAACGGCGACGGCCTGGACTCCAACGGCGCCCTGAACATCACCGGCGGCAGCTCCATCGTCTGGGCCCAAGCTCCCAACGGCGACAACTCGCCTCTGGACTCCGACGGCACCATGACCGTCAACGGCGGCATGGTCTTTGGCGGCGGCACCAACCCTATGAATGAGAACCCCAGCACCTCCACCAGCCAGCCCTACGTCAAGTACGGCGGCTCCTCCGGCGGCGGCTGGGGCGGCCCCGGCGGCGGCAGCAGCGGCTCCACCATCAGCTCCGGCAGAACGGTGGTCGTCAAAAACGCCTCCAGCCAGGTCGTCTTCAGCATCAAGGCCCCCAAGAACATCAACTACGCCATCTACTCCGATCCCACCATGACCAGCAGCACCAACTGGTCCATTACCTCGGATACTTCTACCCCGACGACGACAAACTTCTGGTCTGAGCATTCCTACGGCTCCTACGTTCAGACCCAGGCTCCCAGCTGCACGGTCCCCGGCGTGAAGACCGCGACCTGCTCCGCCTGCGGCGACATCGTGACCGAGGAGATCGCCCCCACGGGCCACAGCTGGTCCTATGTGACGATCGCCCCCACCGTCGCGGAGGAGGGCTATGATCTCTACACCTGCTCCGTCTGCGGCGGCCAGTACCGTACCAACTTTGTCGAGCCCACCGGCGGCGGGGATCCCTGCGCGGACGGCCACACCTGGAACGACGGCGTCGTCACCACCGAGCCCACCTGCACCGAGCCCGGCGTCACCACCTACACCTGCACCGTCTGCGGCGAGACCACCACGGCCTCCGCTCCCCCGGCCCTGGGCCATGAGTTCAACGATGAGACCGGCGTCTGCGGCCGCTGCGGCATGGAGGCCTGGAAGGCGAGCTTCGTCTGCAGCGAGGGCTGCTCCGTCACCGCCTATCGCACCCAGGATCTGAGCTCCGGCGGCGCCGCCAACGCGGCTTATGCCTTCGCGCGCTCCTCGGACAACGGCGCCATCGACGTCTCCGGCAGCGGCCAGGTGAACTTCGTCGTGGTCCCGGAGGAGGGCTATGCCATCGAGAGCGTCACCGTGACGCCCACGGCCAATTTCAAGAATCTGAAGCTCCCCTCCGAGATCGGCACGGAGAACGCCTACCGCATCACCAAAGTGGCCGGCGACGTGACCGTCACCGTGACAGCCTCCCAGAACGTCTGCCAGCATGAGTTTGACGACGACGGCGTCTGCATCCACTGCGGCCTGGAGGCGCCGAAGGCGAGCTTCCTCTGCAGCGAGGGCTGCTCCGTCACGGCCTATCCGACCCAGGACCTGACTGTCGGCGGCACGGAGCACGCGGCCTTTGCCCTGGCCCGATACAGCGACACCGGCGAGATTGCCATCGACGGCACCGGCCAGGTGAACTTCATCGTGGTGCCGGAGGAGGGCTATGCCATCGAAAGCGTCACCGTGACGCCCACGGCCAACTTCAAGAATCTGAAGCGCCCCTCCGAGATCGGCACGGAGAACGCCTACCGCATCACCAAGATGTCCGGTCACGTCACCGTGACCGTCATCGCTCAGTCCACAGCGCCTCAGATCGAAGACGGCTACTATCTGATTGGACAAAAGGGCTGGACCGTAGACACCATTGATCCCGCCAAGTGCTTTGCGGTCAACCCCGCCAACGCCAACGAGTACATGCTGAGCACCACCCTGACCGCGGGCGATCCCATCAAGGTCGTACACGTGGCGAACGGCGCCATCGACGCCTGGTATCCCGAGGGCACCGGCAATGAGTACATCGTGGACGCCGCCCACGCGGGCGAGAAGACGATCTACTTCAAGACCAGCTATGACAACGCCTGGGCGGACTTCGGCGGATACTTCTACATCGAAGCGAACCCCGTCGGCCCCACGGATCCGATCCTGGAAAACAACTTTGTCATCTATTCCTCCGCCACCATCGGCATCGAGGTCTACGCCACCTTCGGCGTCCGCAAGGAGGTCATGCAGAGCTACGACTCCTGGTACATCGAGGTCAAAAAGCTGGACGAGGACGGAACCGTTACCGAGAGCAAGCGCTTCGGCGCGGGCCAGGATGGCGAGATCCAGGAGGGTTATATCTGCAACGCGAAATACACCGACATCACCGCAAAGGAGTTTGGCGTCACCATGGAGGTGAGCGTCCACGCCTTTGAGGCCAACGGCCAGGAGCATTA
>JAEETR010000025.1 GCA_016286595.1 Oscillospiraceae bacterium
AACCAATTCGTTTGCCGGAGTCGGGATTTTCTTTTGTATCATTTCTCTTATCAAAGTCGTTTTTCATATGCTCACCTCAGTTTATCCCGTCGGCGTTCTTCTCGATGATGTTGTCCACGCTCCACTTCAAGCCGGCGTTGCGGCGTTCGGTGAGCTCCGGGTCGGCCCGCAGAACGTCTTTGGCGGCGCTCTGGGCGTCCCGGAGAAGGTTTATATCCGTGGCGAAGGATGCGATACGCATTCTGGGCAGGCCGCTCTGACGGTTTCCGAAGAAGTCGCCGGGTCCCCGCAGGCGCAGGTCCTCTTCCGCTATTTTGAAGCCGTCGTTGGTGTCGCACATGGCCTTGAGCCGCTGGGCTGCCGTCTCCCCGGCGCTGCCGTTGAAGAGAATGCAGTAGCTCTTGTGCTTGCCCCGGCCTACGCGGCCCCGAAGCTGATGGAGCTGGGAAAGACCGAAGCGGTCTGCGTTCTCCACCACCATAAGCGTTGCGTTGGGCACGTCGACGCCTACCTCGATGACCGTAGTGGCTACCAGGATATCCGCTTCACCTGCGGCAAAGGCCGCCATGGTCTTCTCCTTGTCCGCGGACTTCATCTTACCGTGGACCAGGGCCACCTTCAGGTCGGGGAAAACGCTTTCGGACAGTTCTTTCGCGTACTCTTTGACGGATTTGAGGTCGTTTGCGGCCTCCTCGTTCTCCTCCACCTCGGGGCAGACGATGAACACCTGCCGCCCCTCGCCCACCTGCTTTCTGATAAAGGCGTAAATTCGCTGCCGCATATCCTCCCCCACGGCGAAGGTATCCACCTTCTGCCGTCCCGGGGGCAGCTCGTCGATTATCGACACGTCAAGGTCCCCGTAGACGATGAGGGCCAGAGTCCTGGGGATGGGCGTGGCTGACATAACGAGAACGTGGGGCGCGTCGCCCTTTCTCGACAGCGCCGCCCGCTGCTCCACGCCGAAGCGGTGCTGCTCGTCGGCCACCACGAGGCCGAGATTCTTATACTCCACGCTTTCGCTTATGAGGGCGTGGGTTCCGACGACCAGGTCTATCTCGCCTGACTTGAGTCGGGTCAGCAGGTTTCTTCTCTGCGCCGCTTTCATGCCGCCGGTCAGCAGCGCCACGGTTATGTCGTGGGGAGCAAGCATTGCCGCAAGCGTGTTGGCGTGCTGCTCGGCCAGTATCTCCGTGGGCGCCATTACTGCGCACTGATACCCGGCCATGACGGCATAGTAGCAGCATGCCGCCGCCACCATCGTTTTTCCGCTGCCCACGTCGCCCTGAATGAGGCGGCTCATGGGCACGGAGCGCTCCATATCGTCCAGCGCCTCGTTGATGCATCTCATCTGTGCGCCAGTGGGGGTGAAGGGCAGAGCGTCGAAGAACTCGTCCATATCGTCCCACTTCATGGGGTGGCCGGTATTGGCGACCCGCTTTTCGCGCAGCGTCATCAGCGCACACGAAAGCACGAAGAACTCCTCGAATATAAGCCTTTTTCTGGCTATCTCAATATCCTCGGCGCTGCCGGGGAAGTGTATTTTTTCATACGCGTAGCGGGCTATGGAGAGGCTGTATTTTTTCCTTACGTCCTCCGGCAGGGAATCGGGCATAAGGTCGCCGCAGGCGGCAAGGCCCGCCGCGACTGCTCTGCTCATCATGTTCTGGGATATCCCGGCCGTCAGCCGGTAGACGGGCACTATGGTGCGGGTGGCGCCGCGACCGGTCTCCTCCTCAAATACGGGATTCACCATCTCCGGCAGACCGATCCGTCCGCCCACCCGTCCGTAGAACACGTAGGTCTTTCCAGGTATGAGCCTGTCGCGGACGTACGACTGGTTGAAATAGGTGATATTCATGGACCCGGTGCCGTCGCTGACCCGCACCCGGACCATGTCCCGGCCCTTTGAGATATGCTGCAGCACGGGCGTGCCGGTGACGGAGGCCATCACGCAGCACTCGTCCCCCGCGATAAGCTCGTCGATGCGCTTTAGCTGGGTGCGGTCCTCATAGGTGCGGGGGAAGTTCATCACCAGGTCCCGGAGAGTGGATATGCCCAGCTTCGCGAGGGCCTTCGCTCTGGCCTCGCCTATCCCCTTTATATAGCGCACGTCAGTCTCCAGATCGGGCATACTGTCACCTCCCCTTCGTAAAAAATACGGCGTCGTCACCGCTCGTCGTTTACAGAATGCTTTACCGTCGTCTCCGGGTTTTTCAGCTCGGTACGGAAGAAATCCGGGTAAAACTTCACCGGGTCGTCGGGCGATATCCAGCAAAGCCGCTCCTCAAAACCGTCGGACGTCTCGGCGGCGCATTTCGGCTCGAAATCCTCCGGCACCTTCATATAGTAGAAAAAGACCAGCTCATATATGAGTTTTCCCATATTCGACGGGCTGTCGCCGTAAAAATAGTTCTCGTGGACGAACCCCAGCCGGTCGATCTCCAGGCGGGCGCCGGTCTCTTCATACACCTCCCGGACGACAGCCTCTTCGGCGGTCTCGCCGAACTTTATCCGTCCGCCCACGGAGTATAGATAATCGCTTTTCCCGTTGGTAACCATGAGGAATTTCCCGTCCCTCATGATTATCGCCCCCGCGCGAAGATTTATAAGTCCCTCGCCGCAAGGCACCGTCATGTCCGCCACGCTCGTACCTCCGAAATATCTATGCAATTATTCTATCACACATCGTCCCGCAAAAAAAGTATCTCCCCGGGAAATCCCGGGGGGATACTTTGTCGGAAGGGCGATGGACGGATCAGTCCAGTATTATCTTCTTGTAGTTCTTCTTGCCCCGGCGCAGAACGATACCGGCGCGGAGCTCGTCGGCCGTGAAGGACCTGGATATGTCGGTGACCTTATCGTCGCCCACGGAAACGCCGCCCTGCTGGGTGTTGCGGCGGGCGTCGGACCGGGTGGGACACAGCTCGCTCTTGACGAGAAGAGTCAGTATATCACAGGCGCCGTCGGTCAGGTCGTCGGCGGTAAGATGTGTCTCGGGCATGCCGGAATCTCCGCCGCCGCCGAATATGGCCCTGGCGCTTTCCTGGGCCCTGTCGGCCTCGTCTTTGCCGTGGACCATTTCGGTCAGTTCGTGGGCCAGGATCTCCTTCGCTTCGTTTATGCGGCCGGTGCCCTGCCACGTCTCCATCTCGGCTATCCGCTCGAGGGGCAGGAACGTGAGCATCTTCAGGCACTTTATAACGTCGGCGTCGCCCACGTTGCGCCAGTACTGGTAGAAATCGTAGGGGCTTGTCTTCTCCGGGTCGAGCCAGACGGCGTTGCCCGCGGTCTTTCCCATCTTGTTGCCGTTGGAGTCGGTAAGGAGGGTAATGGTCATGGCGTAGGCGTCCTTGCCCAGCTTCTTGCGGATAAGCTCTGTGCCGCCCAGCATGTTGGACCACTGGTCGTCGC
>JAEETR010000026.1 GCA_016286595.1 Oscillospiraceae bacterium
CCTTGCGTTGACGAGGGTAAAGCGAAGACAAAATTCAGTATTCGTACTGTCGGCCTTGTTCCAGAATTGGAATATTATATAAGCAAGATCCCTCACAGAGGTGAATATATCTTTGCTTCCCAAAAAGGCACGCTAAAGAATCCGACAAACTTCGAAAGAGAGTATAGAAAATTCTTTGATCGGCTGCGGGAAGCGGAACCGTCTGTTAGATATCTTCCTATGCATTGTTGCCGTCATACTTTTGCGTCCCTGTCACTCGACTCCGGCGTACAAATTGTAAAATTGCGAGATTTGTTAGGTCATAGCAACATAAAAACAACTTCTATATATTTACATACAAGAGAAGAACAGTTAAAGCAAGCAAGTCATAGTCTCCTTTCATACATAATGGACAGTGATACTGCGGAATGAATTTTGGTTTGTATGACCTCGTTGCTTGACGTGCGGAAGGTCGGGGATTCGAGTTCCTCAGTGTCCACCATACGAAAAGCCCTTAAGCCGTAAAGGTTTAAGGGCTTTTTGTTTTTTGACGGCTTCGGCGCGAAAAAAAACAGCGCCGCTGCCTTCCCCTTTATCACGGCGGCGGGACGTGCTATAATATAAGCGGAAAGCAGGTGGAGTTATGCGCAAGATCGACCCGAACAGCGCCGAAAGTATGGAAGAATACGAGTTTTTCCGTTATCTGCAGAGGAAGGAAGCACTGCCGCCGCGGAAAAAAGCACCGCTGACCCCCGCCATTTACGTCATATGCTTTGCCGCCGCGGCGGTCATCTTTCTGCTGTGCCGGATTTTTTGATCATCCCCGCCCGCGCCCTCCGGCTCTGCGCCGATATACAAAGCGCCCCGTCTCACAGACGCGGCGCTTTCTTATTTGTCCGAATACTGCTTTATTATGCTCTCGGCCACCTGGGACGACGTGGCGCCGGCGTCCATGGCCCGCTTCTCTATGAGGCGGTGGGCCTCGTCCTCGGACAGCCCCAGACGCTCTATGAGCAGCCACTTGGCCCGGTTAACGGCGCGTATCTCGGCTATCTTCTCCTCCACGCTCTCCCGGCGGCGCTCCATGCGGCGCATCCGCTCCCGCACGGCGCACATATTCCGCAGGGTCTGGGTCACCAGCTGGGACGACGTGGGCTTCGACAGCACCATCACGCCGGACTCCATCACCCGTCCGTACACGTTGTCATAATCGTCGGCACGGACGAACAGCAGTACCCCCGACCCGCCGGAGGCGCACACGTCCGCGGCAAGCCGCGCCCCGTGCTCGTCGGGCAGGGGCGAATTTATAAGCACCAGATCGTACTCCCGTTCCAGCAGCGCCCGCCGGGCCTGCCCGGCGTTCTCCGCCGTGGTGACGGGGTAATAGTCCGTCATGGGCAGAAGGGGCAGCGTGGCGGCGGTGAATTTTTCCGAGGCGCAGACGAAGAGCACGCTGAAGGTGCGCTCCCTGAATACCATCTGACCCCTCCTTTCCCCGATAATGGTTACGCGATCACAGCCAGCAGTAGGCGTCGATGATATTCTTGGGCAGATGCTCCCTCACGAACTGGCTGGCGGAGGCGGCAGCGGCGGCCTCCTGCAGGGTGGCGGGCAGCCGTTTGAAGGTGCCGAGCACCTCCTCCGACGCGGTGAACAGGTTAACGTCCGCGCTGGGGGGCAGGGGGATTTGGTACTCTATGCCCCGAAGTCCCGCGTATATGAGCAGGGCGAAGGCCAGATAGGGATTGGCTCCGGCGTCGGGGGAGCGCAGCTCCATCCGGCGGGACCCGTCCAGTGAGGCGGGAACGCGGATGAGCTGGGACCGGTTTTCCGCGGACCAGCTTACGTAGGCCGGGGCCTTGTTGACGCCCAGCCGCTGGTAGGAGCTTTCCGTGGGATTCAGGAACAGGGTGATGTCGCCGATGACGTCCAGTATGCCGGCGATGACGTGATCCAGCATGTCGGCGCCGCCGGGACCCTTCACGGATATGTTCACGTGCATGCCGCTGCCTGCCTTGTCCGGCAGGGGCTTGGGGGAGAAATCGGCACACAGGCCGTTGCGGGCGGCGATGGTCTGCACCACCGAGCGGAACGTCAGGGCGTTGTCGGCGGCGCTCATGGCGTCGGAATAGCGGAAGTCGATCTCATTCTGGCCGGGACCCTCCTCGTGGTGGGATGATTCCGGATGGAACCCCATCTGTGACAGGGTGAGGATTATCTCCCGGCGCACGTTCTCGCCCTTGTCGTCGGGGGCGATGTCCATATACCCGGCGTTGTCGTAGGGTATCTTCGTGGGACGGCCCTCCTCGTCGGTGTTGAACAGATAGAACTCCATCTCCGCGCCGAAGTTGAAGGTTATGCCGTAAAAGGCGGCGTCCTCCGCGGCCTTGCGCAGTATGGCGCGGCTGTCGCTCTCCAGCTCGCGGCCGTCGGGGTGGGTCACGGTGCAGAACATCCGCACCACACGCCCGTTCTCCGAGCGCCAGGGCAGCGACGACAGCGTGGAGGGGTCCGGGTGCAGGAACAGGTCCGAGCGCACCTCTCCTCCGAAACCGGCGATGGCGGAGGCGTCGATGGCGATGCCGTACTCGAAGGCCCGCTTCAGCTCGCCGGGCACGATGGCTATGTTCTTCGGCCGTCCGAACACGTCGCAGAAGGCCAGGCGGATGAACCGCACGTCCTCCTCCTCAACGTACTGCAGGACCTCTTCTTTCGTGTATTTCATGGCAGACACTTCCTTCACCGTGTTACTGTATTAAACAAAATGCAGTATAACACAGGCAATTCGTCTTTGGCAAGAGGTATCCGGCCGTTGTCACGGGGCGCGTGCGGGTGTATAATGGTAAAAAACGCAGGGAGGACCGCATATGAAGCTTATCTTCATCCGCCACGGCGAGCCGGACTATTCCATAGACAGCCTTACCGAAACGGGCTGGCGCGAGGCGGAGCTTCTGGCCGAGCGCATGGCGAAGACCGAGGTGACGGAGTATTTCGTTTCCCCTCTGGGCCGGGCCGGGGACACCGCCAGGGCCACCCTTGAAAAGACCGGCCGCACCGCCCGGGTCCTGCCCTGGCTGGAGGAGTTCACCCCCCGGGTCCTGCGGCCCGACAGGGACGAGCCCACCATCTGCTGGGACTGGCTGCCCCAGGACTGGCTGGCCGACGAGCGGTTTCTGGACCGCCGCCGCTGGAGCGAGAACGACGTGATGGCAAACGGCGGCGTGCGTCAGGAGTATGACCGGGTCGTCCGCGCCTTCGACGATTTCCTGGCCGAACACGGCTACGTCCGCGACGGGCTCATGTACCGCGCCGAAAGACCCAGCCACGACACGCTGGCCTTCTTCTGCCATCTGGCCATAACGGGCGTTCTGATGAGCAGACTGATGAACGTGTCCCCCATGGCGATATGGCAGAGCTTCGCCCCGGCGCCCACCTCCGTCACGATATTCAACACCGAGGAGCGCCGCTCCGGAAAGGCCGTATTCCGGGCATCCTGCGTGGGGGATATATCCCATCTCTACGCCGCGGGGCAGTCGCCCTCCTTCGCCGGACGCTTCTGCGAGGTCAACGGCGACGGGGACAGGACGGACTGAGATCCGGTCCCCGGAGATGGACATAAAAACGAAAAAACGCCCTGCCGGATCTCGGCAGGGCGTTTTATGTCAACCGGTTATCTGGTCAGGTACGCGTAAAGCAGCTTGTAGGTGCTGCGCAGGCCGTCGATATGGGTGCGCTCGTAGCCGTGGGAATTGGCGGTGCCGGGGCCGATGGCGGCGTGGCGGA
Organism: Oscillospiraceae bacterium; assembly: GCA_016286595.1. Taxonomy (GTDB): domain Bacteria; phylum Bacillota; class Clostridia; order Oscillospirales; family Oscillospiraceae; genus RUG626. Next base: position 3,763 of record JAEETR010000026.1, read on the forward strand.
TGTCGTACCCGGCGGCAAGGCTCACGTCGGCGTCGGTGCCGTAGTGGGGGGTGAAGATATCCACGGCGAAGTCGGCGCCGCAGTCGATGGCAGTCTGTCGCAGCTCGTTGGTCATGGCCCAGTGGTAGGGATAGCGGGAGTCCTTGGCGAAGATGGACACCTTGTGCTCGTCGGAGGTCTGGTCCGGGCCGGTGGGGGCGATGTCGACGGCCAGCATGTCCTTCACGTCGCCGGGCAGCCAGGAGGTGCCGTGGCCTATCTCCTCGTACATGGAGAAGTAGAAGTAGGTCTTCCGGGAGGGGGCCGTACCGGCGGCCTTCATAGCCCGGATGGCCGTGAGCACCACGGCGGCGTTGGCCTTGTCGTCGATAAAGCGGGATTTTATATAGCCGTTGGACACTGTGAGGCGGGGCTCAAGGGCGATCACGTCCCCCGTCTCCACGCCCAGCGCCCGGACGTCCGCGGCGGACTTCACGTCCTCGTCCAGCACCACGCACACGTTGGTGCGGTAGTCCGGGGGCGTCTGGCGGAGCTCCTCCTCCGTCACGTGGACGGAGTTGGGCGTGCGGCACACGGTGCCGGTATATACCCGGCCGCCCCGGGTGTAGACCCGCACGTTCTCGCCCATGCAGTAGAAGGGATACAGCCCGCCTACGGAGCACACGTTCAGCGTGCCGTCGGCGTTTATGCGGCGCACCATAAGGCCGATGTCGTCCAGATGGGCCGCCACGCAAAGAGGGTCGCCCCCCTCGCCCGCGGCGGCTATCACGCCGCCCTTGTGAAGGACGGTATAATCGCATCCCAGCTCATCCAGTACGGCGCACAGCACCTCCTGCACCGCCTCGTAGCAGCCGGTGGTGCTGTCGGCGTCGAGAAGCCGTTTGAAAACGTCAAGACAGTATTTTTCATCGAAATCGTACATTTTTCGTCCCCTTATTCAAAGACACGGCCTGTGAGGACACAGGCCGTGCTGGTTTACATAACACGAAAAAGCGTTACCGTATCGCTGCCTTCATCTCCCGCTTGCGCTCGTACATGGCCACGTCGGCCCGGCGCATGACGTCGGAGCATGTGTCGTCCCTGGAGGGGTCGTAGCGGACTATGCCCACGGCGATGGACAGGTCGCAGGACAGGTCGGAGCCTATGTTGTAGCGCTTCACGGCGGCCTCGACCCTGGCGGCGGCGTCGTCCAGGAAGGTGTAGTCGCTGCCCACGATGATGGAGGCGTACTCGTCGCCGCCGATGCGGTAGATCTCGCTGGACAGGAAGGCTGTCTCCAGGGCTCTTGCGGCGAGAATGAGTATCTGGTCGCCCAGCTCGTGGCCGTAGGTGTCGTTTATCTCCTTGAGGTTGTTCACGTCCATCATGGCCACGGCGAACTCGGCGCCGCCGGAGGCTATCTGCTCGGTCATGGCGTTGGAGGCTTCCTCAAAGGCCATGCGGTTTTTCGCGCCGGTGAGGCCGTCCTTGCGGGACAGCTCCATGGCGGTCTCGGCGTCGTGGCGGAAATCGTCCGCCTCCCGGGCGTAGGAGTGGCTCTCCTCCCGGGTGACGATAAAGCAGGTGGAGCAAAGACACAGCAGCATGACGCCCGCGGGGTAGAAGGGGTTGCCCTTCACAAGGAACTGGAAAAGACCGCCCACCACGGGCATGAAGGTGAACAGGATGGCCAGATTGCGGCGCACCTGATGGAACTCGTCCGCGGCTTTTGACGCCAGGAGCACCACGTCGGCGATTATGTAGTAGGAGAAGATGAGCAGGAACAGCAGTATCCGCAGGAACAGGATGCCCCTGTTGGTGAGGAAGAGGGGTCCTATGGCGCAGATGACGATGGCGGCAAGGATGGAGGAGCACAGAACGTCGTAAGCGCCGCCGGTCCTGCCCCTGACGTACACCAGGATATAGCGGGCCCACATCATGGCGGCTATGCCGCTGGAGATGAAGCAGGCGGCGCCGATGACGTTGTACGCCCCGGTGGTGGCGTTCATGAACTCGGACTCGAAAAGGCTCCACAGCGCGTCCGTTACGAGATAGACGGCGGACCACATCAGGAACCGCTGAAATATGGGCTGGGCCTTGTCACCCAGGGTCATGGTGCGCACGAAGTGGCCCAGTATCAGGGTGACGACGGCGAATACGGCGGAAAGCTCCGCGTAAAGAGCGTATAACATATGGAAATACTCCTGACGTCGGCGTTCGGAGAACATACAAAATAATTATACCAAATATCCAGCTGTTATCAACATTTTTTTCGTTGCAGGCCCGATTTTTCCGCATTTTCCGGCCTTTTGTACGGGATTTGTCCCTTCCCGTATTTACAAAACGGCCGGGCTCGGATATTATTGTGTCAGAGATAACGGACCCGTCCCGGCGGGCCGGGGCGGCACAACGCGACAAGGAGGATAAACATGTCACTCGTAACCTTCAACTTTGAAAGCCAGTACCTGGGCAACAACCACACCGTGGGCATCATCCTGCCCGACAAGCCCCGGGGCATCACCCCCGCCGAGTTCTACGGCAGCGGCAAAAAGTATAAGGTGCTGTGGCTGCTGCACGGCACCTACGGCGACTATTCCGACTGGATAAGAAAGAGCATGATAGAGCTCTACGCCTGCGAGCACGACCTCATCGTGGTCATGCCCTCGGCGCTGAACTCCAACTACGCCAACTGGCCCGAGTTCCTCACCGGCTTCAATATGTACGACTACTTCTTCGAGGAGCTCATGCCCATCGTTTACAACTGGTTCCCCGTCTCCGACAAGCGGGAGGACAACTTCATCGCCGGCCTTTCCATGGGCGGCCGCGGCACCAGCGTGCTGGCCTTCAACCACCCCGAGAAGTTCGCCGGCGCCGCCGTGCTGTCCGCCACCCCCTCGGACCTTTACGAGATGAAGGCCGCCGGCGGCAACATGTGGGAGAGGATGAGCCGCTCCGTCGTCAACTTCGGCGGCGACGAGGAGGCGTTCCTCAGCTCCTATCAGAACTCCTTCCGGCAGCTGAAAAAGCACTTCGACGCCGGCGACCAGCTGCCCAGGCTCCTGTTTGCCTGCGGCGAGGGCGACGGCCTGTACCCCAGCTATCTGGAGTTCAAGGACAAGGCCCAGAAGATGGGTCTGGAGGCCGAGTGGTTCACCGTGCCCAAGCTCAAGCACGAGTGGCGCTTCTGGGATATCGCCATCCAGAAGGCGCTGGAGGTCTTCGGCTTTGAAAATCCCGACGCGGGCAATCCGTTCTGACGCTTTTGAAATAAGCCTGTAAAAACCGGCTCAATAACGATACCGGACCGCCGTCTTTTGACGCGGTCCGGTATTATTTATGCTTTATTGGGGCGAAAAGGGCATAAAAAACGCCGGGGGCTGATATGCGTATCAGCCCCCGGCCGTCCGGTTATTATGACCGGCCGCTCTGCCTGATCCTGCCCAGCAGTCTCATCTTGAACGCCCTGATCCTGGCGGCGTATCTGCTCGTGAAGATCACTCCGCACACGATCACGCCCGTCGCCACGCCGAGCCCGACCCCGCTTATGAGATCGTAGGGCTCGGTGTCGTCCACGCCGAGACATATCAGCACAGCGGCGACTAAAAGCCCTATAAGTCCCGCCACGAACAGCCAGTGGATCCTTTTCACCAGCCTGGCCTTCTCCTCGTTGCTGAAATCAGCGACCTGCAGGACGGCCTCCTTCAATTCTTCGTTCATCTGCTCTGTCTTCCTTTCTCCGCTCAAAATTTCACGGAGGTCGACGCCGTAAAGATCCGACAGTTCGATCAGGATATCCAGATCCGGCATATTGGTGCCGGTCTCCCAGCGCGAGACGGTCCTGCGGGCGACCCCCATCTTTTCGGCCAGTTGCTCCTGGGTAAGCTCGTTTTCCTTTCGAAGCTCCTGAAGAAATCTTCCTGTTTTGATCAGATCCATATATCCGGGACCTCCTTTCTGAGTAGAGAGTACCGCCGTTTTCCGCTTTTTAACAGGACACGAAGAGAGCAAACGGTCCTTTCCGCGGATGAGACGTACCGTGTCTCATTAATTATCGTTTATAAGGCTTTCGCTGCCGGCGCGTTTCCTCCGGCCTTATTCGTACCAGGCGGGTATCCCGCCCCCGGGGTACCTGCCGTGCATGTTCAGCACGTAGGGCCACTTTCCGGTGTCCTCCACGATGAAGCCGTAGATGATGCCCATGTGGCGGTGCCAGTGGCGGAACTGCCCCAGGATGAGCAGCATCCGGGACATGTCGCAGTTTTCCGGAAATTCTGACAGCATATCGTCGGTGAGACCGTCGATATAACCCTCGATCTTGGCCTTGACGGCGGCGAAATAGCCGTCGATCTGCCGGCGGGTGAGGATCTCGTCCTCCGGGGGCTCCACGTTCAGATCGTAACGGTCAGGGGTGTTTATCTCCGGCGGCACGTAGCCCGGGTCTTTGGGATTGATGAACCAGCGGTCCATGGAGAAAAGGGTGTGGTAGACGTACTTCCACATGGGGATGCCGTCGTAGCGTTTGTTCCACAGCCCGTCGGGGACGCAGGCGATAAGGTTATCCGTCTCCCACAGAGCGCGGCGGGTCAGATAGCGGATATCGTCGGAAAGCTGATTCATACGTTCCTCCTTGTTCTTCCGGACTCCTCCAGCTCCCGGCGAAACTCCTCCGGGTGCTTGAGGAAATAGTCCTGATGGTACTCCTCCGCCGGCCAGAAGGATTTGAACTCCTCCACGGCCACGCAGGGCTTTTCGCCGGTGTCCGCCTCGATCTTCTCAAGGCGCCCGGTCACGGCGGCTTTTTCCGCCTCGTCGGAATAATACACCGCCAGGGTGTAGGACCTGCCCCGGTCGATGAACTGCCCGCCGCCGTCGAACACGTCCACGCTGCGAAGGAACACGTCCAGCAGCTCGCCGTAGCTGACGGCGGAGCCGTCGTACTCTATGAGTATGGTCTCCCGGTGGCCGGTGCGCTGGGCCTTCACGTCCTCGTAGGAAGGGGCGGCCTCGTCGCCGCCGGAATAGCCGCTTATAACGTCGGTTACGCCGGGCATGGTCTGGAACGTGGGCTCGATGCACCAGAAGCAGCCCCCGGCGAAGTAGGCTCTTTTCTCGCTCATTTGTATTTCGTGTCCTCCAAAAACGCCCGGCCCCGAGATGGGGCCGGGCGTCCGGTTTTATGGGGTTTTGCTCGCTGTCCGATGACTCGGCGTCCTTGATCGCGGCCTGAGCGGCGGCGAGGCGGGCGATGGGTACGCGGAAGGGAGAGCAGGAGACGTAGTTCAGGCCAACCTTGTGGCAGAACTCCACGGAGGAGGGATCTCCGCCGTGCTCGCCGCAGATGCCCAGCTTGATGTCGGGGCGGGTCTTGCGGCCCAGCTCGGCAGCCATCTTCACCAGCTTGCCTACGCCGACCTGGTCCAGACGGGCAAACGGATCGAACTCATAGATCTTGTTGTCGTAGTAGGCGCCC
>JAEETR010000027.1 GCA_016286595.1 Oscillospiraceae bacterium
CAAAGCCGTTGAGCGTCACCTTGTCAAGAGCGCGGCTTATGTGGCCGGCATCCGTCATGCCCGGTCCCCATAAGCAGTTGTAAAGGCAAAGACCGGTGAAGTCCGTCAGGACGCCGTTATCAAGCTTAAAGTCGTTGAACTTGTCCTCATAGCTGAGCTGAGCGATGCGGATATTGGCCAGCTCCATGGTGGTGAGAAGTTCCTCGGGCGTGCCGGGGCTCCACTCGGGGTCTTCGGCCTCGGTGTCAAACCAGATGCGTCTGTCCCACGGGTCGTAGTGGGCATGCTCCGGCAGACCGCCGTCGATCAGCACCCGAAGGAATACGCTCTCAGGCACCTCGGCGTTGGTATCCTTGTCCATGAAGATATGGCTGTCCACACCGGTCAGCTTGACGATGCTGTTGGCCTGGTCAGACTGATAATGGAGGTGGTTGGAGTATTTATACCCGCCGTTGATGGTATCCACCGTCTTGACTACGCCCAGGTTGCAGTCTACGAAATAGACGTTTATATAGTCGCCCCTGACCGTGAGATTGAGCAGACCCTTGGCCTCGTGCTCATAGTCGTACATATAGTTTCCGGCGGTGTCGTAATGCTTGCCGGATATGGTCTTGCCGAAGCCGACGAGATAAACGTCAAAACCGTTTTCCTGCACGAACGGGTCTTCGTTCCCGGTGGAGTCGATGACGACGTTGGCCCACCTGTTGATGTCGGAATACATCTGCTGGGTGTATATGTCGCCGGCCTCGATAACCGTGTATTTCTTGGATCTCCCGGGATAGGTCAGCAGTCCGTTGGTAACGGTGACGATGTCGACGTCGTCACTGTGCGTCACGGTTACCGACGGGTCGACCTCCGGATTGTCGCCGTGGGCGTTCCACATGTCGGAGTACTTGATCTGGTACTCCTCCCAGTTGAGAAGCCGCGGAGCGAAGGTTTCCGGCAGTGTGATCACGCGCTCGTTGATAGGCGTTTTCTCAAAGAGCGGAGCTTCGAAATAGCCTTCCGAGGCGTCCAGCAGCCGCAGACCGCTGTCAGCCGCCGTCTCCTCCGGAAGAGAGATCACGGTGCTGCCGTGGGCACGGGCTCCCGGGTCGAACACCGCCAGCGCCGCCTCCGGCACCAGGCCCGCGACCATCACCAGGCACAGCAGCACGGACAGAAGCCGTACGGCTCCCTTGTGTGTTCCCTTAGTCTTCATAACAGGATACCTCCTTAACGCGATCTTGCGTATGATATTGGTTGCGCCCCAAAGGGCTGATATATGACGTGTTCCGCAGGAACATTACAGCTGTTTTACGTACTGGCTCAGGATCATTCTTTTCAGGATCAGCAGCTCCCGGGTCAGATCCTCCGGGTCGCCGCTGTGATATACAACGCCCTGGGCGAACCTGCCGCACACAGCCAACATGATGTGCATGGTGGCGTTGAACATGGTCTGCTCCGGCTCGTCGGTGCGGATGCTGCCGTCCTGAAGGCCTTTTTCGTAGAGCCGGTGGAATTTCCGAGTGAAAAGGCCGATGGCCTCCATATACGACGCCAGCTGCTCCCCGGCGGCCGCCTCGTGTATCACGTAGCCGTTGAAGTTCTGGTTGAAGCGCAGCACGTCCCGGTGCTCACGGTAGAGCAGGATATAGGAGCTCAGATAAAAATCCAGCTCCTCCGAGGCGTTCATCATGTCGCCGCCCCGGCGGGCGTACTCCGCCTCCACCTCCCGGTAGTACTCCTCCCATTTTTTTGCACCGATGGCTATGACGAAGGCCAGCTTCGTGTTGAAATAGCGGTACAGGGTGGCTATTCCGAGATCGCAGGCCCTTGCCACATCCTGCATGGACACGGATTCGATGCCCTTCTCCGCGAACAGCCGGAAGCCGGTTTCCAGCATGCGCTCGCGGCGCTCGGACATCATGAGTTCATCTTTATCAGGATTACGCATAATTGTCTCCTTTGAGATGACCCGTATCATTTACCTTGGCCATCTCCGCCCCGGGATCCGGAAATCGGCGCTTTTCGCGGCCGACAGACCCGCTGTCAGGCGATTTGCATCTGTTTATCAGGTGCTGATAGAACTATTATCACAGTGTAGTCAAATTATAATAAAAACCGGCCCCCGGCGCAATAGGAAAGGTAATAAATGGTACTATCATAATAGATAAGAATTCGCCTTCGATTTTGGTGAAATGGCTCATATCACAGTCGTTCCGCACGGTAAAGCGGTGAAAACCGCAAACAAAAAAAGACGGAAATACGCTTGTATTTCCGTCTTTTTCGGTTGTTTTCCGCGGGGAACGCCGGTTATCAGTCGATGGGCTTGGTTCCGAAGTAGCCGATGTGCTCCTTGACGTACTCGGTGATCCTGTTCTGACCGGCACGGACGAGGGCGGAGAAGCGGGGAGACTCGGTCTTCCCGGCGGCCTCGGCGACGGCGGCGCCGCCCATGAGCTGGTTGTAGGTGGCGAAGTTGATCTTGGCGATGCCGGCTGCCACGGCGTTCTTGAACTGGTCGGGGGACAGACCGGAGGCGCCGTGCATGACGAGGGCGCAGGGGAGAGCCTCGTTGAGCTGACGGATCAGGTCGTACTGCAGGACGGGCTCCTCCTTGTACACGCCGTGGACGGTGCCGATGGACACGGCCAGCATATCCACGCCGGTGGCCTCGTAGAAGGCCTTGGCGCCCTCAAGACTGGTGTACTGCACGCCCAGAGAGTTGGCGTGGCCGGAAACGTGGCCGATCTCCGCCTCGAGGGTGACGTTGGTGGCGGCGCAGATCTCCTTGACCTTCAGCGTCATGGCCACGTTCTCCTCGAAGGACTTCTGGGAGTAGTCGATCATGACGGAGGTGGCGCCGTTCTGTATGGCTCTCACGCAGCCGTCGAAGGTGGGGCAGTGGTCCAGATGGATTATCACGGGGATGGGGGACACCTCGGCTCTCATGCGGATGAAGCGCAGGAGATTCTGGGCGTCAAAGGGGTTCATGCGGCGGGCTTCGGGCTGATTGGGGGCGGTCCAGTCGCCGATCTGAAGCATGACGGGGGTCCTGAGGGACTCGGCGGCGGTGAGGACGGCCTCGACAGTCGAGTAGTCGCCCACGTTGAAGGCGCCGATGGCGTAGCCCTCGGCCTTGGCTTTTTTGACAAGTTCGGTCGCGTTGACTATCATTCCGTATTATCCTCCATATATCGTTTTTTGTTGCCTGCGTACCCGGCAGGATAAATTCTGATACTTATTATAATAGGAAAAATGGGTGAAAACAACAATTATCGGGGCCATGGAGATTATTTGTGAAAACTGGACATCGCAGTGCGCTTTCTTTGGTCAAATTGCGCCGCCGTTGCGCCGCGGCGGGCCCTGTGGTATAATATCGGCGAGGTGATAAGGGTGGAAGATATATATAAAAAGGTCGGCAGCCGTCCCCGATCAAAGCGGGACGCCCTGCTGTGGATATGCCTTGGCCTGGCAATAGTCGTTGCCGCTGCGTGCATATGGCCCGCGGCGTGGGCCCTGCGGGAGAGCTGGAAGTTCAAATCCTTCTCCAGCGACCTGACCAGGCAGACGCTGAGCGCGGAGCGGGAGGGCTTCGTCGCCGCGGACGACGGTCAGCATCATTACCGCCTGCCCTCCGGCAGCGTCGGCTACGTATTCGATACGCTGCTGTACTACGGCATGGGCAACACAAAGGCTGCCGCGCCGGAGGGTGACGGCGTTGAACTGGAGTTTTCCGACGGGGCCGTTCTGTGGCTGTGCCCCACGCAGATAACCGACGAGTACAGGGAGAATATAACGGGCATATTCGTGCGCTATACCGACCCGGAAGGGAAGCAGTACTCATACGACAGCGACAGGATATCCGCCCAGGTCATAATGACCATGGTGGAGTACAAGAAAAACTACGAGCTCGTCGGCTGACGGGCCGCGGGACAGGAGGCGGAACAATGAACGACGAGAACAGGAACAACGGCAAAACCATAGTCAAGAAGAGCGTGTCCTCCGGCATCACCTTCGGAAGCGCCCTGGCCATGGTCATAAGCTATACCACGTGGCACTCCGTGGGCTGGGCCATATTCCACGGCCTTCTGAGCTGGGTTTACGTTATCTATTTCATCCTGCGGTACTGATCCGTCCGCGCTGCGGCGGAAGAAAAAGCAGGCGTGATCGTTTGAAAGATCACGCCTGCTTTGTTTTTTATATGCCGCTGCCGTTTCAGCCCTCATTCATCTGCACCACGACGAACTCGTCGTTTCCCATGCCCACGCCGCAGCTGTAGCCCATGTCCGTGAGCAGGGAGGCGGTCTTCTCGTCGACGACTATGCGTACGG
>JAEETR010000028.1 GCA_016286595.1 Oscillospiraceae bacterium
AAGACCACGACCTGCGTGAACCTGTGCTGCGCCCTCCATAACGCGGGCAAATCGGTGCTTATGACGGACTGCGACCCCCAGGGCAACGCCACGTCCTCCGTGGGTCTTGCCAAAAACGGCATGAAGGGCACCTACGCCGTGCTCACCGGCGCCGATATTCGCTCAGAGATAGTGACCACAAAATACTGCGACGTTCTGCCCGCCGGACGGGAGCTGGCCGGCGCCGGCATCGAGTTGGTGGGGGAGGCCGACCGGGAACACGTGCTGCGCAGGGCGCTGGAGCAGGTGCGGGACCGTTATACATATATAGTCATCGACTGCCCCCCGTCTCTGGAGCTGCTGACGCTGAACGCTCTGTGCGCCGCCGACACCGTGCTCATCCCGGTGCAGTGCGAGTATTTCGCCCTGGAGGGTCTTTCCGACCAGATGAACACCGTGCGCCTCATCCGCCGCCGGCTGAACCCGGCGCTGGATATCGAGGGCGTGCTGCTGACCATGTTCGACGGCAGGACGCACCTTTCCTTCCAGGTGGCGGAGGAGGTCAAAAAATACTTCAAGGACAAGGTTTATAAGACGGTGATACCCCGCAACGTGCGCCTTTCCGAGGCGCCCAGCCACGGCAGACCCGTCATGGCCTATGACTTTTCCTCCCGGGGCTCCCAGGCATATATCGCCCTGGCGGAGGAGATCATAAAGAGAAACGGAGGGGTCAAATGAGCGCTAAAGGACTTGGCGCCGGACTTGGCGCGCTGCTGGGCGGCGACGTGGACGTCCGTGTGGAGAAGGCCGTCACAACCCTGCCGCTGGAAAAGATCGAGCCCCGGCGGGACCAGCCCCGTCAGACCTTCGACGAGACGGGACTGCTTGAGCTGGCCGAATCCATCCGTGAGCACGGCGTCATCCAGCCGCTTACGGTGCGGCCCGCGGCGGACGGCTTTTACCAGATAGTCGCCGGAGAGCGGCGCTGGCGGGCGTCCCGCATGGCGGGACTGCGGGAGGTGCCGGTGCGGATAATGGAGGCCGACGACCTGAAGGCGGCCCAGCTGGCACTGGTGGAGAACCTTCAGCGGGAGGACCTGAACCCCGTGGAGGAGGCTATGGGTTACCGGTCCCTGCGGGAGAATTTCGGTCTTACCCAGGAAAATATTGCGAAAAACGTGGGAAAATCCCGCCCATATATAACAAATTCCATGCGATTGCTGTCCCTTCCGGAGGACGTTCTGGGCTACGTGGCCCGGGGCGAGCTGTCCATAAGCCACGCCCGGCTCCTGCTGGAGACGGACGACGAGGAGATCCAGCGCAAAGCCGCCCAGGCCTGCGTGGCCGACGGCCTTACCGTCCGGGGACTGCAGACGCTTATCGCGAGACTGACGAAGCCCCGTCAGAAGCGTCCCGCCGGCAGGATATCCGGGGACGGCGTGGACTACGTGGCGGAGGTGGAGCGTGAGCTGACCCGGTCCATGGGCCGGCGCGTCCGCATCTCCGACGGCAAAAAGAAGGGCAAAATAGAGATAGAGTACTACGGCGCCGACGATTTCGAGGCCATAAGGAAAGCCCTGCTGGCCCTGGGCGGCGCGGGAGGCAAGCCGTGAAGATAAAAAAACGCGGTGACGAGACGCAGATCTCCCCTCAGGACCTGCCCGAGAAGGAAAAAACGCCCCGTCAGCGACAGAACGCGGTCATATATTATATGGTATCGCTTTTCGTGGTGGTGCTGATACTCATACTTATGAGCTATTCCCAGCAGCTGCGGCGCAATTCCGCCGCCATATCCGACCTGACGGAGCAGCACTCCAAGGCCCAGATGCAGGCGCTGGAGAATATCGAGGCCCTGCAGGACAAAAATATGGAGCTCAGCAGCCTTACCGCGGAGCAGGAGCACACGATAGCCCAGCTTCAGAAAGAATTGGACGACCTCAGGGCCCAGGCCGATTCCGACGCGAGAAACGCCGCGTCAAAGCTGGATTCCGTCCGGGAGGGCATGCAGACCACCTACGACGCGCTGGAGAGAAAGTATATCGCCCGTGGGTATCTGCTGGACCTGTATGCCGCCATAACGGCGGGGGACCGGGACGGCGCCCTGAAGGCCGCGTCATCTCTGGAATCCATGACCTCGGAGCTGTCCGAGGGTGAATACGATCTGTATAATTCCTGCCTGGATCTCATCCCGCCGGAGCAGGAAATCGAAGAACCGGAAGAAATAACGGAAGAAACTACGGAGGAGAAAACGCCATGATAGACATCAGACTTATCCGGGAAGACCCCGAGCTTGTCAGGGAGAACATCCGCAAAAAGTTCCAGGACGCCAAGCTGCCTCTGGTGGACAAGGCCGCCGAGCTGGACTCTCAGCTCAGAGCCGCCATCACCGAGGCCAGCGATCTGCGGGCCAACCGCAACGCTCTGTCCAAGAAGATAGGCATGCTCATGGGCCAGGCGAAGAAGGATCCCTCCAAGGCCGCCGAGGCCGAGGCCGTGAAGGCCGAGGTCACCGCCCAGGCGGAAAGGCTTGCGCAGCTTGAAGAATCGGAGAAGGTCCTGGAGGACGAGCTGCGTCAGGTCATGTACCAGATACCCAACATCATCGACCCCTCCGTGCCCATCGGCCCCGACGACAGCCACAACGTGGAGGTCCAGCGCTTCGGCGAGGCGAAGGTGCCCGAGTTCGACATACCCTACCACACCGATATAATGGAGAGCTTCGGCGGCATCGATCTGGACGCCGCGGGCAGAGTCTCCGGCAACGGCTTCTACTATCTGCTGGGCGATATCGCCCGTCTCCACGAGGCGGTGCTGGCCTACGCCCGTGATTTCATGATCGGCAAGGGGTTTACTTATTGTATACCGCCCTTCATGATCCGCGGCAACGTGGTGGAGGGCGTCATGTCCTTCCCTGAGATGGACGCCATGATGTACAAGATAGAGGGGGAGGACCTGTACCTCATCGGTACCAGCGAGCACTCCATGATAGGCCGGTTCATCGACCAGATAATCCCCGGCGACACCCTGCCTCTGACGCTCACCAGCTATTCCCCCTGCTTCCGCAAGGAAAAGGGCGCCCACGGCATCGAGGAGCGGGGCGTTTACCGCATCCATCAGTTCGAAAAGCAGGAGATGATCGTGGTCTGCCGCCCCGAGGACAGCATGACCTGGTACAATAAGCTCTGGAGCTACTCCGTGGAGCTGTTCCGCTCCCTGGATATCCCCGTGCGTCAGCTGGACTGCTGTTCCGGCGACCTGGCCGACCTGAAGGTCAAGAGCTGCGATATCGAGGCCTGGAGCCCCCGTCAGCAGAAGTACTTCGAGGTCTGCTCCTGCTCCAACCTGGGCGACGCCCAGGCCCGCCGTCTGCGCATCCGCTACAAGGACGAGAACGGCCGCACCCAGTTCGCCCACACCCTCAACAATACCTGCGTGGCGCCTCCCAGAATGCTCATCGCCTTCCTTGAGAACAACCTGCAGGCCGACGGCACCGTCCTCATCCCCGAGGTCCTGCGGCCTTACATGGGCGGCACCGCGGTGCTGGTCCCCAAGAAATAATGCTGGAAGAGGTTCTTGAAAAATACTGTGCCGATATGGGGTTTTCCCTTCCGGAGGGGGCCTGCGCCCTCTTCCGGCGGTACTATGAGGCCCTCTCCTCCGCGCCTTTGAACCTGACCGCCGTGAAGGGGGAGGAGGACACCGCCCGCCTTCACTTTGCCGACAGTCTGGCACTGCTCGCCATGGCGGAGTTCGCCGGCAAAACGGTCATCGACGTGGGCACCGGCGGGGGCTTCCCCGGCCTGCCCTTAAAGATAGCAGTTCCCGGCTGCGACGTGACCCTGCTGGACAGCACCGGCAAAAAGATCGCCTTTCTCCGGGATCTTTGCGGGGAGCTTGCCGTATCCGCCCGCTGCGTCTGCGGCCGTGCGGAGGATCTGGCCTTCGACTCACGGCACCGGGAGGCCTACGATATCGTCACGTCCCGGGCCGTTGCCCGGCTGAACGTGCTGACGGAGCTGTGCCTGCCTCTGGCGAGACCCGGCGGACTTTTCATCGCCATGAAGAGCGTCGGCTCCGACGATGAGGTGGACGAGGCCCGCCCCGCCGTGGATAAACTGGGCGGACGGATCCGGGAGATACGGGACTACCAGCTGCCCGGCGGAGTGACGCACCGGGCCGTGCTCGTCGAGAAGATCTCCGAAACGCCCTCCGGATATCCCAGAAAATACGCGAAAATCGTCAAAAACCCCCTTTAACGGGGTTCATCGTTAAGAAAATACGGCTTTTGCACCCCCGGTACCTTCCGTACCGGGGGATAGCGGCATTACAAAAAAGGAACTTTATTCATGCTCAATATCACCGATACCATCTTCAGCGAGGAGCCCTTCGCCCGGGCGGCGGAGGCCATGGAGGCCGGAGGCTGTCCCGTGATGCTGTCGGGCCTGGGGGGAGTACACCGGGCCCACGCCGCGGCCGCCCTGCACCTGCGCACGGGCCTGCCCGTGTTCGCCGTGTGCCCCGACGAGGCGGAGGCGGACCGTTTCGCCGCCGACATGGCCGCCTTCACCGGCAAAAATCCCCGCAAACTCTACGGCAGGGACTTCGTGTTCTACAACGCCGACAGCGTCTCCCGGCCCGGTGAGCAGGAGCGGATATCCACCCTCTTCGCCCTGACCCGGGGCGAAAGCCCCGTAACCGTGGCCACCGCCGACGCCGTCATGCTGAAAACCATGCCGAAGGGTCTGCTGGAGGAGCTGTCGGTTGACATAATATCCGGCAGCACCATGGACCTGGAGGGGCTGGTCCGCACCCTCGTTACGGCGGGGTATCAGCGCGCCGCCCAGGTGGAGGGCGTGGGACAGTTCGCCCTGCGGGGCGGCATCCTGGACTTCTTCTCGCCCGCCCACGACGAGCCTGTGCGCTGCGAGTTCTTCGGCGACGACGTGGACTCCATGGGCTTTTTCGACCCGGGCAGCCAGCGGCGCACCGCCGTAATAGAAAGGGCTACCGTCCTCCCCGCCGGGGAGACGCCCGACTGCGCCGCCGACGGCGGCAGGGAGGGGCTGGCAAAGCGCATCGAAACCATGCTGAAAACCCGCATTATGCGGCGAAAGAACGTAAAAAAGGAACTTATCGACAACATAAACGGCGATATCGCCCGTCTGCGGGACGGGCGCATGCTCTCCGCCGCCGACAGGTATATCGACCTGATGTTCGAGCCCGCCACCGCCGCGGACTACGTGCCGGAGGACGCCATCGTGGTGCTGATAGAGCCCTCCCGTCTGGCGGACAGGGCAAAAAACTTCGCCTGGCAGCTTAACGAGGACGTGACCGCGCTGTACGGCGCCGGGGTCATGGACGCCGGGACCGAGCGGTTCTTTACCGGCTGGGACGACACCCTGCGCCGCCTTGCCGACTGGCCGGTGTATATGCTGTGCAGCTTCACCACCTCCGACCCGGGACTGCCGCCCCGGACGCTGGAGGCGGTATTATGTAAACAGCTCCCCTCCTACGGCGGCTCCCTTGAGACGGCGGCGGAGGACATCTCCCACTATCTCCGGCAGGATTACGCCGTGCTGGTGCTGTCGGAGGACACCCGCCGGGCCCAGACCCTGGGCCGTTACATGGCGGAGCGGGGGATAAAATGCGCCTACGACTACGAGCTGACGGGGACGCCGTCGCCGGGGACGTGCACCATCGGCGTGGGGTCTTTGTCGGCGGGCTTCGAGTACCCCGGCCAGCGTCTTGCCGTGATAACCGAGGGGCAGCTCACCGCCCGCACCTTCAAGCGCCGCGCCCGGCGGAAAAAGGCCGCCGGCGAGCGCATAATGAGCTACAACGACCTTTCCGTGGGCGATCTGGTGGTCCACGAGACCTACGGCATCGGCCGCTTCGCCGGAATAACCCGGCGCACCTACGACAACGTTGAGAAGGACTATATAAAGATAGCCTACGCCGGTACCGACGCCCTGTTCGTACCCGCCACGCAGCTGGACATGGTGACGAAGTACATCGGCGGCGAGGCGGAGCAGGTGAAGCTGAGCAGGCTGGGCGGCACCGACTGGGCCCGCACGAAGGCCCGGGCGAAGGGCGCCGTGAAGGACCTGGCCGACGGCCTCATCGCCCTTCAGGCCGAGCGGATGAACCGTCCCGGCTACGCCTTCTCCCCGGACAACCCCTGGCAGGCGGAGTTCGAGGACGCCTTCGAGTATCAGGAGACCGACGACCAGCTGCGCTCCGTGAGGGAGATAAAGGCGGA
Organism: Oscillospiraceae bacterium; assembly: GCA_016286595.1. GTDB lineage: Bacteria > Bacillota > Clostridia > Oscillospirales > Oscillospiraceae > RUG626. The sequence goes on from JAEETR010000028.1 coordinate 6,239, forward strand.
CATGGAAAAGGCCGTGCCCATGGACCGGCTTTTGTGCGGCGACGTGGGCTACGGCAAGACGGAGGTGGCCCTGCGGGCCATTATGAAGTGCATCATGGACGGCAAGCAGGCCGCCATTCTGGTGCCCACCACCGTCCTTGCCCAGCAGCATCTCACCACCGCCACCCGGCGGTTCGCGGGCTTTCCCGTGACCATAGAGATGCTCTCCCGCTTCCGCACCCCCACACAGATCAAAAAGGCCGTGGCGGGTCTGGGAGACGGGTCCGTGGACCTGGTCATCGGCACCCACCGTCTGCTGGGAAAGGACATAAAATTCAAGGATCTGGGCCTTCTCGTTGTGGACGAGGAGCAGCGCTTCGGCGTGCAGCACAAGGAGCGGCTGAAGGAGATGGCCCGGCAGGTGGACGTGCTGACGCTGTCCGCCACGCCCATACCCAGAACGCTGAACATGGCCCTTTCCGGCGTGCGGGACATGTCCACCATCGAGGAGCCGCCCCAGGACC